>JAGNMT010000582.1 GCA_017991025.1 Verrucomicrobiales bacterium | reverse complement strand
ATTCCGCATGCCTCGCAGTATCGGGACTATCTGATCCGGGCGCTGAATGCCGATGTTCCCTATGATCAGTTGCTGCTTGAGCATTTTGCCGGGGACCTCCTCGATAAGCCCCGTCTCAACGGGGAAAAACAACTCAACGAGAGTGCGATCGGTCCCGGTCATCTCCGTATGGTCTTTCACGGATTTTCCCCCACCGACGCGCTCGATGAACGGGTCCGTTTCACCGATGATCAGATCAACACGATCACAAAAGCCTTCCTCGGCCTCACCGTTTCCTGCGCGCGCTGCCACGATCACAAGTTCGATGCGATCAGTCAGGCGGACTACTACGCGCTCTTCGGGATATTCTCCTCGACCCTTCCGGCCACCATTGCGATCGATGCCCCGGGAGTGCTCGAACGTCATCGAACGGAACTGGAGGCGATGAAGCCGGACATCCGCAAACGACTCGCGGCATTCTGGATGGAATCGCTGCCCGGCGGAGCAAAGGATTGGGAAATCCGGGTTAATGGAAAAGGAGAGAAGGGTTCGGCGCTTGCACTGCTTGCGGAGACTTTGAAATCAAATGATCCCGCCGCAGTGACACGTCTCTGGAGCGATTCGGAAAAGCGTTCCCGCAATCAAAGAGATACGACGGAAAAAATGAAGTCGGGTGGTGACCTGCGTTATCGCTGGAATCTTTCCGACCCGGTGAATTTCAAAACGTGGAGCCGCTACGGGGAGGGCCTCGCCGATGCCGCTCCGGCCGCTGCCGGTGAATTCACCCTAACTGATGCCGAATCAGACCCGGACAGGGTCGTCGGCCACATCCTGCCTTCCGGCGCGTATTCACATCTTCTTTCGACACGACATCGCGCGGTGCTGGCATCGGCCCCGTTTGACCTCGACGGCGGGTATGATCTCCATTTGCTTGTCTCCGGCGAAGGGAGTTCGGTCCGGTATGCGGTGCAGCATTACCCGCGCAGCGGCACGGTTTTCCCCGTAACGAATCTGGATCAGGGGGATTGGCGCTGGGTCAAGTATGACCGGATCGATTACTGGGACGGAGACAGCATCCATCTCGAACTGGCGACCGGGCCGGACGCGCCGCTTCTCGTCGAGGAGCGTGATCGATCCTGGTTCGGGATCCGGGAGGCGGTGCTCGTGAAAAAGGGGAGCCCCGGACCGGCTGGTCTGAAAGAGGAATCTCTCGCGGCGCTTTTCTCACAGGCAAATCAGCCGGCGCCTCAAACTTCGGCGCAGGCATTCACTCGCTATGCGGAGACGATGGGCCGGATTCTTTCCGCCTGGGGGCAGGGATCGCCCTCCCTGGACGATGCCTCGGCGCTCTTCCTCAATGAAGTGCTCACTGCCGGGTTGCTGCCGAACGCACTTTCCCAATTGCCCGCCGATCTTCAGGAAATGGTCCGCCGCTATCGCACCCTCGAAGCGGACATCCCACTGCCGACACGGGCACCCGGAGTTTCCGAACGTGCCGGCATCAATCAGGCGCTCTTTGTGCGCGGGGATCACAAACAACCGGGGCCTCCGGTGCCCCGACGGTTTCTGGAGGCGATCGATGCAGCACCCTACAAGACGGCGGGGACGGGTCGCCTGGAGTTTGCCCGCGATCTTATCGATCCGAAAAATCCCTTCACGACGCGCGTCATCGTGAACCGGATCTGGCACCATCTCTTCGGTGAAGGCATCGTCCCGACCGTGGACAACTTCGGCCGTCTCGGCGAAAAGCCGAGTCATCCCGAGTTACTCGATTTTCTCGCGGACCGCTTTCGGAACGGGGAGAACTGGTCGCTGAAGACTCTCATTCGTGACCTCGTCCTCACCGAAACCTGGCAACAGGCGAGCGGGGAGTCGGATGAAGCGATGGAGAAAGATCCCGCGAACCGCCTCCTTTCCTCCTTTCCCCTGCGCCGCCTCGAAGCCGAGGCGATACGCGACGCTTTTCTCGCCGTCTCCGGTCAGCTCAATCGTGAACGATACGGTCCGGGTGTCGGTGGCGGCGACCCGCGCCGTTCCATCTACCTGCGGGTGAAACGCAACGACCTTGATCCGCTCCTGACCACTTTCGATTTTCCGGTTCCGGCCTCAGCGGTGGGACGTCGCGACATCACCAACGTCCCGGCCCAATCGCTCACGCTCTTGAATGATCCGTTTCTCATCGCGCAGGCGAAGCAGTGGGCCGCCGCAATGAAAGCGACGCTTCCTTCCGATGCCGACGAGGATAGGCGCATTCGCCTCCTTTTTGAACGCGCGCTGACCCGTTCCCCGACCGACCACGAAATGGCCGGAGCAAAAAGTTTCCTCGCCGCGCTCGATGGAGAACACCGGGCCGATGCCGTGCGCTTCACTGAAATCTCCGCGACGCTTAAGAAAACCCGTGAGTCTCGCGATACCATCATTGAACCGCTCAGGCTGAAAATGCAATCCGAGCGGTCGCTGGCCTTTACCCGCGAAAAGGGAGAGCCCGTGCCAAAAGCAGCGCTTGATCCAATCGCCCACTGGGATTTTGAAAAGGGCACGACGGACCTCATCGGCGGGCTTGCCATCACCCTCGAGGGCTCGGCGAAACTGGAGAAAGGTGCCCTCCTCCTCGACGGCAACGGCTTCGCCGCGAGTCTCCCGCTACCCTTTGATCTCGCGGAAAAAACGCTCGAGGCCACTGTCGAACTGGCATCGCTCGATCAGGCCGGAGGCGGCGTGATGACCGTCCAGGATCTCAACGGAGGGGATTTCGACAGCATCGTCTTCGCCGAGCGCCAGGCAAAGCAATGGCTCGCCGGTAGCAATGGTTTCCAGCGCACCCTCGACTTCGAAGCGCCCGATGACACGATGGCAGCGACTGAGCCTGTTCATCTCGTTTTGACTTACGAAAAAGACGGGACGATACGCTGTTTCCGCAACGGAGTCTCATGGGGTGAGCCAATCCGCAAAACCTATCTCCATTCTTTTCAGCGAGGAAAGAGTATGGTGCTCTTCGGGCTCCGCCACGGCAA
>JAGNMT010000581.1 GCA_017991025.1 Verrucomicrobiales bacterium | reverse complement strand
TTCGCAGGAGAGCCATTCGAGGACGCGACCATCTCCGGAGCCGACTTCGACAAGGCGTATCGGACCCTCGCCGAGCCGGTGAAGGAGGTCAGCGAGGTGTCGGGCGATGACGGAGTGGTGGCGCAGGAAGAGATCCTCGAAGCGATGCGCGAACCCGTCGTAGAACTCGACCGAGGTGGCCGAGGACCAGTAGTGGGTGAAATAGCGCCGCAGGGTCTCGTGGTCCCGTCGTTCCACCGCATTGAGAAGATGGGCGTTGCGAATGAGTTTTCCCGCCGACCCCCATTCGGGATCGAAGGGTTTTTCATCAACTTGCTTCGCGAGGGCGGGGCGAAGGACCTTGAGGAGATTTCCGACCATCGCCTTGACGCGTCGGTTGAGGGGTAGGTCGGAGGCGGTTCGATAGGCTTTCATCGGCAGCAGGTCTGGATCGCGATAGGGTGTGTGTATTGTCGGGAGAATCAGTGTGGATGTGGCTGAGAAAGCCCCTGCCAGCCCTGCCATGCCATGAAGGCGGCGAGGATCACGAGGAGGGCGCAGGAGATGTAGGGGGCGCGGCGCATCCACTCGCTGAAGCCACGTATCTTGCGATGCGCATGATGCACTCCCCATGCGGCGAAAACACCGATAATGACCATGGTGAGGGCGAGGCCGAAACTGAAGGCGGCGACGAGGGAAAAGCCGAGGGCAACTTTCTTGATTTGCAGGCACACGACCAGGATCGTGAAGGCGGCGGGACAGGGCATGAGACCCCCGGTGATGCCGAAGAGCACGATCTGGGAGGTGGTGACGGTGCGGTCGGCGAAACGTTTGGCGATATCCTGCGCGTGTGCCCGCTCGTGGGCATCCTGGTATTCGATGCCGTCGTCTTCGGGTTCCTCGACGGCGACGGGGGCATGGCTGTGACCGTGATGCTCCTCGGTGAAGCGCAGGCGATAGGTGTGGGCGTGGTCGCTGTGGCCGAGGCTGACCGTGGCGAGAAATTCGTGCGGTTCGGGCAGTTCGCTGGTGGCCTCCCAGAACGTGTCCCGTGGCGCAAAGGCGAACTTATGAGCGCGGCCATCAAGGCGGGCGGTCTCGATGCCGAGTTGCGTGCCTTTGGGCAGTGGCACGGGATCGCCGTTGGCTTTACAGGGATAGATGCGGAAGCGCGGCGGCACCCCGGTCTCAAAGATGCCGACCTCCAGCCAGCCGTGGCCGGTATCAAGCAACATCCCGCCGTGCGGGCCTTGTTTGAGGCTGCGGGTCGGAGCGGTGGAGGGTGTGCTCATCCCGGCGGGGACGATGAGTCCACTCTGGGTCACGGATTCACCAGCGAGGAGACGCGGACTGGTGGCATTGGTGTGCGAATGTGCCTGCCATGGATCGGGGGCATCCGTTTTGACCGGCGGCACGTCGTGTTCGTGCGTGTGGCCGTGATCGCGACCATCGCGATGATCGTGGGCATGAGCTTCCGCGACTTCGCGGCGCGTGCGGAGATACATCCACACCGCGAGGCCGAAGACCAGCACGGCGGAGGCGAGGTGGAAGTAGGGCTCGGAGTGCTCGGCATTCCATTGCCCTCCGTAATGCAGGGCCAGTGCCGCCAGCACCCAGATGAGCAGTGAGTGGGAAATGGCCGCTGAGAGGCCCAACAGAATGGCCTGCCAGACGGTGCCTCGGATGGCGATGATGAAGGCGGCCATCATCGTTTTGGAGTGCCCCGGCTCCAGTCCGTGCAGGGCTCCGAGGAGAATGGCGACGGGAACGTAGAGCCACGCGTGGCCGCTGGAGAGGTAGTCAGTGAAGGAGTTCATGAGGATACGGTTTCAAGTTCGACTTCTGTAGCTTCCCTGCTGCGGAAGATGCGGTAGAGACCTGGAAGGACGACGAGAGTTAGGAGGGTCGACGAAATGATTCCCCCGATGACGACGGTGGCGAGTGGGCGCTGGACTTCCGCGCCTGTACCGGTGGCGAGTGCCATCGGGACGAAGCCGAGAGAGGCGACCAGTGCGGTCATGAGGACGGGACGAAGGCGCATGACGGCACCCTCGACGACGGCCTCATCAAGAGCCATGCCCCCTTTTCTCAGGTCGTTGATGAAGGAGATCATGACGAGGCCGTTGAGGACCGCGACGCCGGACAAGGCGATAAAACCGACACCGGCGGAGATCGACAGGGGGATGTCCCGCAGCCACAGAGCAACGATGCCGCCGGTCAATGCGAGAGGTACGCCGGTGAAAACGAGCAGCGAATCGCGGGTGTTGCCGAAGGTCATGAAGAGCAGGGAGAAGATCAGAACGAGGGCGACGGGAACGACGATTTTTAGGCGCTCCGAAGCGGAGATGAGTTGCTCGAAGGTGCCTCCCCAAGTGATCCAGTTCCCCGGGGCCAGTTCGACTTCCATCGTTTTTTCCTGCGCCTCGGCGACGAAGGAGCCAAGGTCTCGACCGCGGACGTTCGCGGTGACGACGACACGGCGTTTTCCATTCTCGCGGCTGATCTGATTGGGACCGGGGCCGAGTTCAAAGTCGGCGAGTTCGCCCAAAGGAACAAACAGAGGCATGTCTGCGGCGGGTGTCGCGAGAACAGGTGCCTGTGAATCCGCCCTGATTCGCACGGGAATGTCGCGCCATGCGTCCATGTCGGTGCGGAGTTCCTCGGGGAGACGGAGGATGAGAGGAAACCGCCGGTCTCCCTCGAAGATCTGGCCCGCCTGCTTTCCCCCGATGGCGATTTCAACGACTTCCTGTACCTCGGAGACGGTGAGTCCGTAGCGGGCGAGAACTTCGTGTTTCATGTTGATGCTGAGCAGAGGCAGGCCGGTGATCTGCTCGACGCCGATGTCCTGCGCTCCGGGGATCGTTTCGAGAATCTCGCCAATGGCTTTTCCGGCTTCGAGAAGCTCGTCAAGATCGTCCCCGAAGACTTTCACGGCCACATCACTGCGGACCCCGGCGATGAGTTCGTTGAAGCGCATCTGAATGGGTTGGAGGAACTCGTATTTCGTACCCGGAACC
>JAGNMT010000070.1 GCA_017991025.1 Verrucomicrobiales bacterium | reverse complement strand
GTCCGAATGGCGATCTGCTCGCGACGTGGTTTTCCTGCACGACGGAGATCGGCACGGAGCTTTGCAATGTGGCGAGCCGTTTGCGCTTTGGCACCACCGAATGGGAAGATGCCTCGCCCTTCTTCGACGGACCCGATGTGAACGATCACGGACCGAAGCTCTGGTGGGATGGTGACAAGACGCTCTTCCACTTCGCTCGTGGCTACACCGAAAACATCATCCGCAGCTCGAACGAAAACGACGCGACGTGGTCGAAGCCGCGCCCGATTTTACCGCATGGCGAGATCGGCATTCAAATCATCCGTCTGCGCGATGGGATGCTCGTCGCCAGTCATGACTCGCGCACCATCAGCCTCATCTTCAGCAAAGACGGCGGTCAAACATGGCAGTGGAACCGGCTCACGAAGCGCGAAGGCGAGGTGCACCCCGGCGGCACCTACGGTCGCTATCCGGGCATTCACGCGCCGCTCATCGAGTTGGCCGAGGGACGCCTCATGGCCTTCAGTCGCAACGACCCATTGCCCGATCAAGAGCGCTTCGCTTTAAAGCTCGCGCTCAGCTTCACCAACGACCTCGGCAAGTCATGGCAGGTCGAAGTCAGCGAGTTTCCGGCCGTCACCAGCGGTCAGCGTCCTGTGATGCTGCGGCTCAAAGAAGGCCCCATTTTGCTGTGCAGCTTCACCGACCAGGTATTGAACTGGAAGAAGCGCCAGGGACTTACATTAAAGGCCGCCGACGGCAGCGACTTCAAAGGTTACGGCCTCTATGCCGCCATATCGGTTGATGAAGGCAAAACCTGGCCCGTGCGCCGACTCATCACGCCCGGCGGCCCCGCCCGCGCCGTGCCCGGCACCGATTGCCGAGGCCTTTTCAATCTTGCCCCCACCCTGGCCGAACCCGGCGGCTACCTCACCGCCACCCAAACCCGCGACGGACGTATCCAGCTTCTCAGCAGCCGCAATCACCACGTTTTCAACTTGGCGTGGCTCGAATAACTTCCACCCGCTCCATGAAACACGTCCTTCTTTGCTTCCTCTCTTTACCACTCACCTGCATGGCCGAACACTGGCCGCTGGATGCGGTGGATCCTCAAATTGCTGTCCTGGGCAAGGCGAAGGTGGCGAGCGGTGCTCGTGAGCAATCGCTGGTGCTCGATGGCCTGTCGGTGATCGAACTGATGGAGACGGCGGCGCTCAATGGGGCGGGCGGCTTCACGTTCTCGGTGTGGTTCAATCCGTATGCGGTGAATGAAGGGCAGCAGGTGATCGCGGGGAAGAATCGATATTCACTCAATGAGCGGCAGTGGTCGCTTACGGTGGAGCCGGACGGCAGACTGAAGGCTTATGTGCAACACGGCGGATGGGCCACGGTCACGAGCCTCGAGAACTTGAATGTCGGCCATTGGCATCTGGCGACGCTGACCGTCAATGCGGGCAAGGCGTCGCTGTTTCTCAATGGTCAGAGCCAGGGTGAAGTGAAGCTGAAGATGCCGGTGCCGACCACTCAGGCTCCGATCACACTGGGCGGCATCAACGACAACGGAAGGCGCACGCAGACCTTCAGCGGTGCGGTGGATGAGGCGCGATTCGTTGCGCAGGTGATGAGCGCGGAGGACATCGCGAGGACTTATCAGCCAGTGACGGCCACGCATGAGATCCCGAAGGCGATCGTGGCCGACACGCCATTGTGGGATGCGAAAGTGAAGCTGCCAAAGTCCGCTGATCTGCCCGTGCTCGATGGTGTGGAGTTTCACGTCATCAAAGCCAACGAGCCGGAGAAGGACGGCTACATCTGGCTGCATGGCGTGGGCCTTGGCTGGCACAAAGGAAAACTCTATGCGTCCTTTGGTCACAACAAGGGAGAGGAGAACACGCCCGGTGAGCAGGCACGTGGTCGCGTGAGTAGCGATGGTGGCAAGACGTGGGGCGAGACCTTCACCATCGGTTCTGGAGACTCGCCTGAGCACGCGGTGAGTCACGGCGTGTTCCTCTCGCATGGCGGCGAGCTGTGGGCCTTTCATGGCAGCTTTTACGGCCACAGTTTGACCGACATCACGAAGTCCAGAGTCCACACGCGTGCTTATCGGCTCGATGAAACCACGAACGTTTGGAAACCCAAAGGCACCGTGATCGAAGGCGGCTTCTGGGCGTTGAATCAACCGGTGAAGATGGCCGATGGAAACTGGATCATGCCCGGCATCAGCGTGGGCAACGGACACTGCGCCGCCGTCGCCATCAGTCATGGCGATGACTTCCTGAAGTGGGATCTCGTGGTCATCCCGGCGGTCGAAGGACTCACGATGTGGGGGGAATCGAGCATCATCGTCGATGGTCCGAATGTGACCAACATCGCCCGCTTCGGAGCCAAATCGCAGGCGCTCATCGCCGTGAGCAAAGACTACGGCCGCACCTGGATCGCCTCAGCGCCGGGCAACCTACCCATGGCCACGTCCAAGCCCGCCGCCGGCACGCTCAGCACCGGCCAGCGCTACCTCGTCTGCACCACCACCGCAGACAGCGGCGACCGCCGCACGCCCCTCACTATCGCTGTCAGCAAACCGGGTGAGTCCACATTTAGCCAAGTCTTTATCATCCGCCCATCTATCTTCCCTCAAGGCCCCGGCGATGTTTCTGACAAAGCCCCGCTTTCCTACCCCTATGCCATCGAGCACGAAGGCAAACTATACGTCGGGTACTCCAATGGCGGCGATCGTCGCGGCAATCACAACAGCGCCGAACTGGCGGTGATTCCGATTGAAAAATTGAAGTAGCTTCGACTCTGCGGGCTGTATCGTGCGGCCCCTAACCTTGTTCAAGATACGCC
Source organism: Verrucomicrobiales bacterium (assembly GCA_017991025.1). Taxonomy (GTDB): domain Bacteria; phylum Verrucomicrobiota; class Verrucomicrobiia; order Verrucomicrobiales; family DEV007; genus Arctic95D-9. The sequence continues at coordinate 8,323 of JAGNMT010000070.1, read as the reverse complement.
TGACAAAACCTTCCCCTGGAAATTCTATGCCACAACCAAAGACACCTCGATCTCTCTTCCGTCTCCTTGCATTCTTGCTCCTCTGTTCCGGTAATTCGTTCGCCGGACGTCCCGCCGATCCGGATCGTTCCTGGCAGGGCATTCCCGGACTCGAACGCACTGCTAAGGGACGCGTTTTTTCCTCCTGGTTCTCAGGCGGTCCTAAGGAGCCTGCTCCCGAGAACGTGGTGTTGCTTTGCTGGAGCGATGACGGAGCGAAGTCCTTCACCGAGCCTCAGGTCATGGCCGAACCAAAGGATGGTACACGCTGCTTTGATCCTACGTTATGGATTGATCCGGGGGGGCGGCTTTGGTATGTCTTCAATCGCGGGAACAAGGACACAGCCCGGCACGATGTGTGGGCACGCATCTGCGATGATCCGGATGCAGGAACGCCCGAGTTTGGTGCGGAGTTTCGCGTGGGTTTTGACGAAGTGCCCTTCTCCTTTCGAATGAACAAACCCACCGTGCTAAGCAGCGGCGAGTGGGTCATGCCCGTCACTCACGCCGACCAGCCGAGTCACGATTGGTTTCCCTTTGCCGATCAACTGCAGGGCGTCGGTATCTCGCGGGACGAAGGCAAGTCATGGAAACTTCAAGGGGCGCTCAGCGCTCCGAAATGGGCCCTCGAATGCATGATCACCGAACTCAAGGACGGTCGACTTTGGCTCCTCACCCGCACCGGCAGCGGCTTTCTGTGGGAAAGCCATTCATCCGACAAGGGCCTGACCTGGTCTAAGCCGAACGCCACCCGCATCTCCAATCCCGGCTCCCGGTTTTTCATCCGCCGTCTCGCCTCGGGCAATCTGCTTCTCGTGAATCATTACAAATTCAAAGGCCGTAGCCATCTTTATGCCCAGATCTCTACCAACGATGGCCAGAAATGGAACGAAGGCCTCCTTTTGGATGAACGCTCGGGCATTTCCTATCCCGATGGTGTTCAGGACAAGGATGGTCTCATCTGGATCACCTATGACCGCGATCGCCAGGGTGCCGGCGAAATCTTGTTGGCGAAGTTCGAGGAGGAGGATGTGCTCGCCGGCAAGAACGTTTCCGGCAAGTTGCTACTGAAGCAGACGATCAACAAGCTGAACAAGCCTTCCTTGGTGCCTGCGCATTGGGACCCCGCCCTGGCCGGAGATGAGGTCATGTCAGGATTGGTCGCCGTGACTGCTCCGCAGGTGAAGGGTGCCCACGATGCCGAGATGGTCATCGTCGGAGAACGGGCCTATGTCGTTGCCGAGGTCAACGATGTCCGCGCGGGCGAGTCGGCGGGCTGGCCGGATATCTATGCAACCCTGTCGATTGTCCGATTGAACCCTCCCGGGTTGGAGGTCGTCATTCCCATCGCGAAGGGCGAGCAGGCTTTCGAGAACGAGACACTGCCGGTTGGGGCGTGTTTTGTGCCGCGCATCCTGCAAAAGGATGACAAGACCCTGCGCTGCTATTTCACGAGCGAGGATCCGGGGAAGCGCCAGTCGCAGATGTGGTATCGTGATTTTGATCTGGAGGCCGGCGTTTTCGCTCCGACGATCCATCGGGCGAATCTGAAGACGGCGGCGGGCACCTTCGATTTTCAGCCGCAGTATTTCCACGCCGATGCGGTGGCGCAGGGATTCACGAAACCGGCGGTAGATTCCTCGTTCTTCCTCTTCGATTCCTTCAAACGCTTCGATGGAAAACTCCATGTCGCGATCAACAACTTCACCGGCAAACAGAACGCGCTGGCGCTCGTGCATGACGACCTCGCCACCTTCGAGGTGCTCGGTCACTACAACGAACCGCAGTCGCAGGAACTCAGCGAGTCGGCGGTGAACCGGCTGCCCGACGGCACCTGGATGGCGATCTGTCGCAACGACGCCGGGAACTACCATTTCACCACGAGCCCGGACGGCCGCACCTGGACCGAAGGACGCGAGATGCCCTTTGTTCAGAATGGAGGCAATTCGAAGCCCACCTTCGACAAGTTCGGCGACCTCTATTACCTCGGCTGGCAGGAGAAGACGCAGATCCACGGCGTGAGCCGCAGTGTTTTCAACGTCGATGTCTCGCGCGACGGGAAGACCTGGGAGCGGAAGTATCGCTTCGAATCAACGAAGTCCTTTCAATACCCGACTTTCCGCGAACACGAGGGTATAATTTGGCTCTGCGCGACGCAGGGCGATACCTCCTCGAGTCGTAAGGAGCGCATCATGTTCGGAAAGTTGGAAACAGTGGGTGAGTTTGCTAATCAGTCGGGCAAGACAAGGAAGCCCATTCCCATGCCGCCGGTCGAGAAGGCGGTGATGAAAACGGGTGTGAAACTCTTTACGGATCGCGAGTATGCGCTCGACGAGATGCCTTCCGAAGTCGCGGGGCTTTCCTTCCTGCGCACGAGCATCGCCGAGACCGACGTGATCGTGAAGAAGGGGGGATTGCTTTATGCCCTTACCCCGACGGTCCGTCCGCAGGCCGCAAGCCAGGATGAAGCCCTGAAGGCGGCGGGATTCGCAAAGGTGGACGTGCCTGAGGTGCAGTTCTTCCCCGGCGAAATCAACCGCGTCAGCCTCTACCGCAAGCAGGTCGCTGCCGGGGATAGGCTGCGTTTCAACAAACTCGCCCTTCTGGTGATGGGCGAGGGAACGGAGATTGAAGAGCGGGGCGCTATCGCCGCGAAGCCCTGGGCCGAGAACGATGGCGAAAGACTCTATAACGGCATCGTCCTGCCGAAGATCTGGCCGCCTGAGCATCTCCAGTCGAAATCGGATGATCCGATGCCTGTCCCTTATTTGCGGGATCCGCCGAAGGTTATTCCGATTGATCTCGGACGTCAGCTCTTCGTCGATGATTTCCTCATCGAATCGACCGATCTGAAGCGCGTCTTTCATCAGGCGGAGAAGTACGAGGGCAATCCCGTCTTCCGCCCGGAAACGGAAGAGGAACTGAAGCGCAACGATGTTGTGTATCTCGGTCAGGGTGGGGTCTTCTACGATCCGGCGGAAAAACTCTTCAAGATGTTCTACACGGCCGGTTGGCGAGGCGCTCTCGCGATGGCGACAAGTCCCGATCTGAAAACGTGGACCCGGCCCGATCTCGGTCTGCACGGCGGCAACATCGTCCTGCCCGAGGGAACGGCCTGGGGCGAGGGCAAGGGCGATACCGCAGGAGGGGACAACGCCCTGTGGTATGACGTGACGGCGAAAGATCCCGCCGAACGCATCAAATACCTGACCTGCTGGTCCCACACGACGAAAGACAAGCTGGTCCCCGGTCTGACCCATAGCCTGCAAGTCTCCGACGGCGTTAACTGGTCCAAGCCGGTGCCCTGCAACGTCACTATGGCCGACTACGGCTCCATTTTTTACAATCCGTTTCGCCAACGCTGGGTGCAGAGCATTAAGAAGGACACCTCGCGCGGACGGAGTCGCTACTACGTCGAGAGCGAGAATTTTCTCGAAGGGGCCGACTGGACGAACGCGGTCTACTGGACCAACGCGGACCGTCTCGACTTGCCTGAGCTCGCGACAACATATCCTGGCGGAGGCGAAGCCACTCAGCTCTACAGTCTCGCGGCAGTGGCTTACGAAAGTGTGATGGTGGGCATGCACCAGATTTTACGCGGGCCGGATAACGAGATTTGTCACAAGGGCGGGTTCCCCAAACTGACCGATCTCGAATTGGGCTTCAGCCGTGATGGTTTCCACTGGCATCGGCCCGACCGACGCGGTTTCCTTCGCGGCGAGCGCAAGGAGGGCGCGTGGGACCGAGCCTATCTGCATACGACCACGGGCGTCTTTGTTGTGCTTGATGACCGGCTCGTCTTTCCCTATTGCGCCTATTCGGGAGACGCGGGAGAGGGACGCCGTGATATGTACGGCGGTGCCTCGATCGGCCTGGCTAGCCTGCGGCGCGACGGCTTCGCCTCAATGGAGGGAGCGGGCACGCTGACAACCCGGCCAGTGAGTTTTTCCGGGGAACATTTTTATGTGAATATGGTAGGCAAGTTGAGTGTCGAAGTCATCGACGAGGCGGGAACGATCTTGCGCAGCTCACAAGTGGTTACGGGAGATTCGACGAAACTCAAAATTGAATGGTCCGACCCGTCAGACATGTCAAACTTCGCCGGTAAACCCGTGCGATTCCGATTTCATCTCGACGAGGGATCTCTTTACTCCTTCTGGGTTTCAAATGACCCTGGTGGTGGCAGTGGCGGATACCTCGGTGCGGGAGGCCCGGAATTTGCGGGTTTGAGAGATATTCCGGCTCCTGATCCCCAAGCCCAAGAAACGAAAGAGCGCACCGATGCTCTCCTGCCACCCAAGGTCCACACTGCTCCCGTTCCTGTCCGATACCTCGATGAAAACCGCATGTTTCTCTGCGGCCCCGGAATCACGGCGTCACCGGGCGGACGACTATGGGTCACCTTCAAGACTGGCGACATCGGCGAAGACGAGGATAACTGCACCGTTGTCGTGACGAGCGGCGACAAGGGCGAGACTTGGAGCAAGCCCGTTCTCGCCGTGGACATCGACGGACCGGTGCGAACGAACGACCCGGGCATTTGGACCGACCCGAACGGGAAAGTCACGCTGATGTTTGGCCAGGTCTATGGATTCTGGGACGGACGCGGCGGACTCTGGACGATGACGGCGGAAAACGGCGACGAGGAGAACACGAAATGGAGCGAGCCTGTCCGTCTTGGCGACGGCTACACGAAGAACAAACCTTTCATCACCAAAGACGGCAAGTGGCTCTACCTCATCGAGCACATGGGGCCGAAAGGATGGCGCGGGCGTTACGCCAAGGGTGCGCCGATGGACCCGGGCTTCATTCATCCACGGCCCGAACTGAACCACGCGAACGTCTTTGTCTCTGAAGATGAGGGGAAGACGCTGCGTTATCTCGGCCAATCAAAGGTCCCCGCGAAGGACAAGACCTTTCAGGAGCACATGATCGTTGGGAAGAAGGACGGCACCCTCTGGATGCTCGGACGCACCACCTACGGGGTGGGGGAAGCCTTTTCGAAAGATCAGGGCAAGACCTGGACGGAGATGGCTCCGGCGAAAGGAATCGCGGGGCCTTCGTCGCGCACCTTTTTCCAGCGACTGAAGTCGGGAAATATCCTCCTCATCAAGAACGGCAACGAGATCAACCAGCCCTCGGGCCGGACGCACATGACTGCCTACCTTTCCGAAGACGACGGTGCGACATGGCCCTACAAACTGCTCCTCGACGAACGTGCCACCTCCTACCCGGACGCGGCGGAAGACAAGGAGGGAGTCCTCCACATCGTCCACGACTTCGAGCGCCACGGCGCGAAAATCGTCTGTTATCATCGCATTACCGAGGCCGACATCAAGGCGGGCAAGTTGGTCAAGAAGGGCAGTGCGCTGGGCCGGATCGCGAATCAGGCGACGCATTCGAATCTGAAACCGGAAGAATATGAGAAGTGGAGGGGGAGACAATGAGCAGCGAAAGAGGTAAAGAGGGTAGCATGGGCTTCCAGCCCATGCGTTCGTTGGAACCAACTTGCAGAATAGAGCGGGCGGACTTCATTTCAAGACTTGACGACGGCCCGGCCGAAGGCATCTACGGTGTGCTGATTCAACACAAGACCCCATGAAACGCTTTTTCGACTGGTTCAACAATCTCTACCCGATCTGGCTCGTCAGCCTCGCGACAGTCGCCTTCTTCTGGCCGCAGACGATGCTGTGGTTCGACAAACCATGGATTTTCTGGGCCCTCGCGGCTTCGATGCTCGGGATGGGACTCACTCTGAAGATTGAGGACTTCAAGGCGATCGGACGGATGCCGGGTGCCGTCGCCCTCGGCTTCGGTGCTCAATATACGATCATGCCGCTCTGTGGTTGGCTCGTCGTGACCCTCCTGAAGCTCGAAACCGGACTCGCCGTCGGCATCATCCTCGTGGCGAGCTGCCCGGGTGGAATGGCGTCGAACATGATCAGCTACCTCGCCAAGGCGAACGTCGCCCTCTCGGTCGTGCTTACCTTGTGCTCGACGGTGCTGGCCTTCTTTTTTACTCCAATGTGGACGAGCCTGCTGGCAGGAAGCCGGGTCGAGGTGGACGTGGTGCAGATGTCGCTTTCCGCCTTCCAGCTTACTGTCGCGCCATTGACCCTCGGGGCGTTCATTCGCTGGCTTCTGCCTCGCACGGCGGACCGCATCGGGTCTTGTGGCCCGACAGTCGCCGTGCTCGCCTTCACTCTTGTGACCGGAGGCATCGTCGCCGCGAGTGCCGAGGCCATCGCCGCAAATTTCGGTCGCCTCGCCCTCGCCGCGCTGCTTCTCCATCTCTTCGGCTTCGGGCTCGGATACGCCCTGACGAAGCTCTTCCGTTTCCCCGAGTCGGTCGCCCGCACCGTGAGTATCGAGGTGGGGATGCAGAACGGAGGCATGGCAGCGGCCCTGGCAAAACAACATTTCGCAGCGATGCCCCTCGCCGCCGCCGCCGGGGTCTTCAGTGGGGTGATGCAGAACATTGTCGGCGGGCTCCTCGCCTCATGGTGGAAACGACGCAAGACCGAATGAGCCGCCGCGAGAGCTACTATTGGAAATGCGACCGCCCCGCGGCGTTTTTTGGAACAGGGTCAAACTCACGAAGCGGCGAGGTTCCTGACGAGTTGCTGCGCCGGGCGCTTTGGGATCATTTTCACCCTGACACCCTCACTCTCGCACCTGCGGCGGGGCAGGGGAACCACCTCACCTGGGTGGCGGAAATCGACGGGGCTCCTCTGTTCATCCGCGTTGAAAACGGCCCCGAGGGAGATGACTACCTGGAGATGGAATCGGCCGTCCTCGGAGAAGTCGCCAAAACCGGGGTTCCGGTGCCGCAAGTTCACGGTTGCGACGCGAGCAGGACCCACGTGCCCTTCGCCTGGCAGGCGCTCGAACGAATTCCTTTCGCTGATCTCAACCAATGGCAGAAAGCCGGAACCCTTAATGCCGACCGGGTCGCTTTCGAGATCGGGCAGAATCTCGCGCGGTGGCAGGGGATACAACCCGCCGGATTCGGTTCGTTTGACTTGACGGCATGGCGAGAAGGCAAAGGGCTTTGCGGGTGGCATGATGACTATCCGACCTACTTCCGCCTTCGTCTTGAGACGCATCTGGATTTTCTTGAGGCTAACGCCTTTCTCACCGGAAGCCGAAGGCTGGAGATCGCCCGGAGCATCGAGGCGCATGCGGATCTGCTGGAGCTTGACCAGGGCTGTCTCGTGCACAAGGACCTCGCCCTGTGGAACATCCTGGGGAGTGAAAATCATATTGCTGCGTTCATTGATTTCGACGACGTGGTCTCAGGCGATCCCATGGACGATTTTTCCCTGCTCGGGTGTTTTCACGACAGTCTGTTTCTTGAACGCGCCGTGGCCGGTTACACGACGTTGCGCCCTTTGCCAAACAATCATCTTCGACGCTTCTGGCTCCATCTCCTGCGTAACCTTATTGTTAAAGCGGTCATCCGGGTGGGAGCTGGCTATTTTGACCGTGATGACGGATTTTTCCTGATCGGGTCCGGTGGTTCGGGTGCGACCTTGAAACAGTTTACGGAACAACGCCTCGCAACGGCGCTGCGGGGATTGAGCGAGGATGCGGATTTTTCTATTTTATGAATGACACCTCTCTTAAAATCGGTACATGGCTCTCCATCGGGTCACCAGTCATCGCCGAACTCGCGGCTCTGGCTGGATTCGACTGGGTCCTCTTCGATCTTGAACACGGTTGTGAATCCGAAGCCGCGCTTCCGAATCAACTGCTCGCCCTTCGCGGAACAAGCACCCGTTCTATCGTGCGTGTCGGTGCCCCGTATCCCGATCTCATCGCGAGAGTGCTCGACTGGGGAGCCGATGGCATCATGGTGCCGCACGTCGAGTCGGCGGATGTGGCGGAAGCGATTGTAAGCGCCGCCACCTATCCGCCGCGCGGGCGACGGGGGTATTCGCGTACCGTTCGAGCCTATGACTACGGCCTGAGATTACCGGAAGCCGATCCGCTCATCATGGTACAGATCGAGACGGTCGAGGGCATTCGTCATGTCACGAAAATCGCCGGAGTCGAGGGAGTGAAGGTTCTTTTTGTGGGTCCCGCAGACTTACGTTTCAGTCTTGAGCATACGCCGGAGACCTCAATCGATGAGTATGGTCAATGCCTCGAGAAAGTCGTTTCCGCGGCACGCTCGGCGGGCAAGGCATCGGGGATTCTCATTCGTGAAGGGGCAGAACTAAAGACCCATGCGGACCTCGGTTTTACCTATATCGCGATTGACTCCGATCTGGCGATTCTTCGC
>JAGNMT010000580.1 GCA_017991025.1 Verrucomicrobiales bacterium | reverse complement strand
CTTCCTCCTTCGTCGAACATTTTCGGTACAGAAGCCAAGTGGAGTTCCGAAGATAAGGAACGGTTACTAACTTACTGCAAAAAAGCATCGAAATCTAAGCCAAAAGGTCACGGAGATTGCGGTCTTTTAGTGGTCTTTGCTCACTCTTGTCCCAACAATTCGATCGCAGTGCTTCATGCTCAGACTGAAAAATGGGAGCCTTTGTTTAGGAGATACGATTAACCATGAGTGTTCGCGCTGGGCAGACTGACAGATAGGTAAACAGGATTGACCAGGGACATGAGTAATTCCGAACTAGAATTGGATTTCGGATTTTAGGTTTTGTACGGGGCGAAGTAAAAGCAAATCCTTGCTTATAACGTAAGCGTCAAACGGAGCCCCGCTTGACCAATCCGATTGGTAGATGTCGTAGGGCGCCCATCTACGACGCCTACGAGGCGAGCTCTTTGATCTGCGCTTGAGAGGCGACCCACGCTTCCGGGGTGATCCCGCTAATCTGCAGGTTGGTCATTGGTAAGCGTACGATCTGGACCATCTACTGTGCGGCGTGATCCGGGCGATGGTGCGGCATGCCCCGCACCCGCACTCCCCGACATTGGCGCGAGATTCTCGACGCCTTCGACCGCAGCGACCTGAGCCAGGCCGAGTTCTGCCGCCGTCGCGGCCTCGCCCTGGCCACTTTCCGCTATCACCGCGCCCGCGCTGCTGCGCACCCCGATTTGGCTGATCCTCCGCGCGTCGTTGAACTCTTCGCCGAACCTACGACACACTCGGGCGGTGATCTGCGGCTCGAACTCGATCTCCCATTCGGGCCGGTCATCGTTCACGGACAAGCCGCTCCGCTCGCCGAGTTGCTCCACCTGCTCGCATCTACCGTCCGCGCATGATCCCGCTCTCGCCGGCCACACGCGTCTTCGTCGTCACCGGTGCCACCGACATGCGCAAGGGCTTCAACGGCCTTTACGGCATCGTCGCCAACCGCCTCGGGCTCGATCCGACCAGCGGCCACCTCTTCGTCTTCTGTAACGCCGCACGCAACCGCATCAAACTCCTCGTCTGGGATGGATCGGGTCTTTGGCTTTGCACCAAACGCCTAGAGCAAGGCCGGTTCCGCTGGGATTGGGACGCCTCGCATAGCTCCGCGACCATCCCTCACGAGCAACTCGCGATGCTGCTGGGTGGCATCGATTTGAAGCAAGCGCAGCCACGTCGCTGGTATCGAAAAAGCAACTCGCGCGAACCCGATGCGGTCCTGACAAAGATGCCCATGGCATCCTGATATTCGCGTGCTAAATCTCTATGCATCGACGCTTCCTCCACAGTCGCACTCCACGGCAAAGTCGCCTCCCTCGAGAGTGCACTGGAGGAGCGCGAGCGTCTCATCGAGGAGGGTCATCGTCTCCTCAACGAAGAACGCCAGCGCCGCGAGTATGCCGAATGGCAGCTCAAAAAGCTCCAGGCGCAGCTCTTCGGCAGCAAGAGCGAAAAGATGGACCCCGAGCAGCTCCAACTCCTCCTCGAGGGCTTCGAGGCCGCCGCCGCCATCGACGAGCCCGGGCAGGACGCCTCCATCAAGGAGACCAAGGCGAAGAAGCCGAGCAAGCGGATGTTCTTCCCCGACGACCTGCCCGAGGAAGTCCTCGAGTTCGACCTGCCCGAGGGTGATCGCATCTGTCCGCAGACCGGAGCCGAGCGCCGCTTCATCCGCTGGGAGGAGTCGATCAAAATCAACTTCGTGCCCGGGCACTTCAAGCGGCTCGTGATCCGCCGGGCGGTGCGTGCGGTTCCCTTCGCCGCGCAGGAGGCCAGCTCGTTGCCGGTGGAAACTCCCGTCGTCACCGCACCCCTTCCCGCCGAATACCGCGTCATCCCCGGGGCGGTGGCCACCGCTGGATTGCTCGCCTATTTGATGGTTGCCAAATACTGCGACCACCTGCCATTCTACCGACTCCAGCAGATCTTCCATCGCCGTCACCGGGTCCTCATCGACCGCAACGCGATGTGCCACTGGATGGGGCGATGCGCCGAACTTCTAAGCCGCCTTTACGAGGCCCTGCGCAAGGAACTAATCAGCGGACAGTATCTGCAGATCGACGAGACCTTCATCAAACTGCTCGACCCGGACAGTCCGGGCAAGGCGAAGAACAGTTACTTCTGGGTCATGCTCCGGCCGAAGCAAGGCGTGCTCTTCCAGTTCGATCCGGGACGGGCGCACACCGTGCCCTTGGAGATGCTGGAGGGTTTTGCCGGGAGGCTGCAAAGCGATGGCTTCGTCGCCTACGGAACCTTGGCGGCGAAAAATCCCATGCTGACGCGCATCGCCTGTTGGGGACATGCGCGGCGGAAGTTCATTGAAGCAGTCGATCGAGAAGGAGCGGCGGCGGCCTGGTATGTCGCCGAGATCCAGCGTCTTTACCGCATCGAAGCCGAAGCCCGCGAAAAGGGGCTCGACCACGAGGCGCGCACCGCCCTGCGGATCGAACGCAGCGTTCCGGTGCTGGCCTCGATCAAGGCGAGGCTCGACGCCGACCTGGTAGGAGGCAGCTATCTTCCGTCGAGTCCGCTGGCCGTCGCCGTGAACTACACCGCCGGACTCTGGACGGAACTGAACCGCTACGCCGAGCCGGGCAACGGGATGGTGGAGATCGACAACAACCTCGTCGAAAACGCGATCCGCCCCAGTGCCATCGGCAAGAAGAACTGGCTCTTCATCGGACACCCGAAGGCGGGCCAGCGATCGGCGATCATCTACACGATGGTGGAGAACTGCCGCATGCACGGGATGGACCCGCTGGCCTACCTCGCCGACGTGATGCCCAGACTTGTGGATCGGGAGGGTGAAGATGTGAGCGACCTCCTGCCCAGGCAGTGGAAGGCCGCCCGTCAGGCGGCGTGAGGGGGTGTGTACCAGGTCAGGCGTTTACGGTCATTGATGGCAACCTCGTCAGCACGTCTCGCAGATAGGCGTATGGATCGATGCCCCGGCTGCGGCTACTCGTGATGATCGAGTAGATCACCGCAC
>JAGNMT010000069.1 GCA_017991025.1 Verrucomicrobiales bacterium | reverse complement strand
GGGAGCCCTCGGCGTCGCCCTTGTCTGCCAGCGCAATCGCTTTCTCTGTTTCTTCGGCATTGGCAAAAATGGTGGCCTCGGCGGCGATGCCCTGGTTGACCGAGCGGGTCATGAGTTCCTTGTCCGTAGAGTAGCCGATCACAACCGGGCTGCCGTTTTTCTCGACCACCACGCTGGTGAGCGGATCCGCGTAACGCATCGAGACCTGCGCGATTTCGTTGACCCTGCCGAGGGCTGCCTCACTCACGAGGCATTCGAGATACAGTTCGCGGGCCTGGCCACTGGAGAGTGTCGAAAAGGTGATCGTCTCCGTTCCCGATTTCAGGTCGCCGGGGCGGCCGAGAAAACGGAGCGGACGAATCCCTTCGGGGCAGCGTATCTCGATGACGACTTCACGGGCGACGATGCTCTTGAGCTCACCGAGTTCTTTCGCAAACACGTCGGGAAGCTTCTCCACATCGGCGACGTAGTAGTAGTTCGCGTCGCTCGCCTCGGCGAGAGCGGTCATGAGCGTTTCGTTGTAATCGCTGCCGAGGCCTATCGTGGTGACCGACATGCCTTCGCGGGCGATGCGGGTGCCGAGAGCCGCGATCTCGCGGTTGTCGCTCGGACCGACGTTGGCAATGCCGTCCGAGAGCAGCATGACCCGGTTGATGCGCTCTTTGCTGAGAAATTCACGCAACTGACGCGAGCCTTCTTCAACGCCGCCGTAGAGCGCGGTGCTGCCACCGGTCTCGATGCGCTCGATGAGCCGTTTGATTTCCCGATGCTGATCGCCGACGCGGGCGGCGCTTCGCACGACCTGAATCTCCGACTCATAAAGCACGATCGAAAGGACATCGTCCCTGTCCAGTTCATCGACGAGAAGAGCGGCGGCCTGCTTCGCCTGCTCCAGTTTACTTCCACTCATCGAGCCGCTGCGATCGAGGACAATGGCGAGGTTCAGCGGGGTGCGCTTCTTTTGCGCCACCGCATTGCCCTCGACTTCGATCTTGATGACGACTTTTCTCTCACCGTCGCCCTGATCAAGGAGCGGGCGGTCAATCGCGGTTCGGAGCCGGACGGATTCCTCCGTCGCGCGAAGAGTGGAAAGAGGGTTTCCGCTTGCCGAGAGAGTCAGGGCGAGCGCCGACAGTAACAGGGATCTTTTGATTTCCATGGAGAGAACCTGCCGTCTCCACCGGAAAAGTTGTCATGCCGCTGTCAAAGACTTGTCAGGAAATTGTAAAAGACGAAGGGCGCCCTGTTCAGAGCGCCCTTCGCATCAAATCTCCTGTTTACCAAGGGGAGGAAAAATCAGGCCACATGCTCACGGGAGGCCTTAGCCGCACTGCGTCCGAGGTCGTCGAACTCGCGGGCGGTGATGATGCGTTCTTCGAGAAGACAACGGGAAATCCAGCTCTCGAAGCGGGCGAAATCAGGATTGGCAACCGCTGTATTGGAAACGTGCTGCCATTCATATTGCCGACCCGGAGCCGGAGTCGTGTGCCGGTGAATTCTGAGAAGACTGAGGATCGATTCGAACTCACGGGGAAGGAGATTCTCAATCGCCGCCGGCTCGGGCATATCATCAAGGATGTCCGCGTCGAGGCCAAAACTGATCACTCCGATGCCGTGTCGCGCCGCAAAGCGGTTCACCTCTTCGATCAGTTGCGGGTCAACAATCGAATCGGCGACAAGCAACTCGCCGACATTGGCCCACTCGGAAGAAGAAAGACACTGGTAAAGATCCTCAAAAAGACTCGAGTGATTGAGCTCAAGGCGAAGCTTCACACTCGAAATCCGCATGGGTGACTCCCCCATACGACGATGTATCTCCAGCTTGCGTTTGTCCATCAACACGGAACCGTCAGCGCATTCTGCCGTGAGCCAATCGACCACCGCAAGGTCCGGAATACGCCAGCGGTTGGCCTCGACATTGCTCGAAAATGACTCTTCAAACACGAAGGGAAACTGCTGCACCGACTCCAGATATCGCTGCACCACGGCACGGAACTTCGAAGCGCGTCCGAGTGCCTGATCGAGCTCTGCCGAGCCCATATTCGCTCCGCCGCCCATACCGCCATCTCCCGAACGGAAGAGATTACGGGCGCTATTCATCGTGTGAATCGTCGCCGTGCGCAGATAATATCCCTGCCCGTGCTCAACCTTGGCAATCGGCGATGAAGGATCGCAGGACATGATCGAAAAATGATAGCGCAGCGTCGCGTCCGAATAGTCCTGCTTGAGGCGATGCTTGACCAACTCAATCAACTCCGTTCCCTTGATCGCCTGGGCGGGATTCCGTGGAAGAATGTCAGGAAGGATTTCTTTTAGTTGGTCTCGAAGATTCATAAATATTGTGTGGCTGGTGTTGAGGGTCGTTAAAAATTGAGCGACTTGCAAAGCTCATCTGCGCAATTTTTAATAATCCAGACAACATTTTGACCAAGGGTCAAGCGTTTCGTTCAAAAAGTTGATAATTAAGGACTCTATAATTTTAATTTTTGACAATTTTATAATTTCCATGGAAAAATGCACTGGAAGCACTTCTCGAGCGCTTTCCGGTTCCGTAGAAATCACTCCTCTTTGGGGAGATTTTTCCAGACGATATTCCTGTATTGAGCGCGCGTCTGGTACGCCGCGATACCCAGAGGAACGGACAACTCGATATCACCGGGGAGAAGACTAATCTTCTTTCCTTCCAGTTCGAGGTCCACCTTCTGGTCTTCGTCGATCCAGGCTTGCAACTTATCATCAGTGACCCGGACGCGGATTTTGTGCCAAACATCCTTCTCAAATCCCTCAATATTCATCGTCTCATTTTCCGAAGCATTGAGATCATCCACGCACGAAATCCCGACCACACCACCGCCCCATCCTCCGACGACAAAGGTAGCGTGGCTTTCCTTCACCGGAAAAGTAAGCGCGAGAAAAAAATCGTTCCCGTCCAGCTTCATCGCTTCAAGCGAGATTTCATAATTCGAAAGCGCAGGAACGGCCTCCCCCCAGTTCACACCGGTGATCACTGCGCCAAATCCCAACTCGAGATTGCCCTCTTCATCAACAAAGGCATCCCCTTCCCCGCCAAACTGGGTTTTCTTCCACGATCCCAGGTCCTTACCGTCAAAGAGGGGAAACTCATTCGAATTCCTTACCGGCCCGGCATTCACCGAAACCGCCGGCTCGGGCGCCGGGGCCGCTTCCAGCTTCTCACCTGGCGGGGCAGTTGTCGCATCCGCAGCTGGAACGACCTTATCCATCCCCGCAACTTCCAGTGTGGTTCTCACGATGCCGGACTTACCTGTCACCGGGTCTTCGCTCAGAGACCAGACAAAAATGCCCGGCCTAGCGTAAAGGCCGAAATGCATCGCGACGCCAACCGCGACAAAGACCACGAGGAAAATTAAAAAACCGCCTGTATATTTCACCCGACAGACTTGTCAGATACCTGCCCTTTCTGCAAGAGAAAATGAACCCCGCAATTCCGCATCACCACTTTCGCGCGTCGCTTCGAATTGTCTTCCCTGAGTGCTTTTTCGCTTGCCCGGGACCCTCACAATCAGAATACTCTGGAGCATCTACCTGTCAGACTCTTCAAATGTTTTAAATCACGCGTTACTTTACCTTTTACCGATCAAAGATCCCGTCTCACCCCAGCCTTCCCTCTTTTACCATGTCAGATACCGTCCAAGTTCTAGGCCACGTCGATGATTACCTGAAGCTCGCTCAGGAATACAATGTCTCCGATGTCCATCTTGCTCCCAACGCGCCTCCCAAATGGCGCCGCTACGGCTTGCTCCAGCCAATCTGGGAAAATTCTGAACTCCTCACGGCCGAGGACACCGAGAGGCTTGCCTCTCATTACCTTCCCGAACCTGAGATGCGCCGCCTCGAGGCTAAGGGCGATGTCGATTTTGCCTATGTTCCTTCCATCGGTCGTTTCCGCGCCTCCGTCGTGAAAACCCGACTCGGCTGGGAAATGGTTTTTCGTGTCATCAGCACCGAACTCAAGTCCATGGATGAACTGGGCCTGCCCCAGGCGATCAAGCCGCTCCTCGAGTACCACAACGGACTCGTCCTTGTCACGGGCGCGGTCGGTTCGGGAAAATCGACCACCCTCGCCGCCCTCGTCAACGAGATCAATCATCAGAGAAACGATCACATCATCACCCTCGAAGATCCGATCGAATACGTCATCGAATCGAGCAACTGCCATGTGAATCAGCGTGAAGTCCACACTCACACCGAGAGTTTCTCCCAAGCCCTGCGAGCCGCCCTGCGCGAAGATCCCGACGTCATCATGGTCGGTGAAATGCGTGATCTCGAGACGATCTCGCTCGCCATTACGGCAGCGGAAACGGGCCACCTCGTGCTCGCGACCCTGCACACCGGCAGTGCCGCGCGAACCCTTGACCGTATTCTGGACGTGTTCCCGACCGAACAGCGGGAGCAGATCCGCATCATGGTCGGCGAATCGCTTCGCGGCGTTATTTCCCAGCAACTCGTCCCGAAAAAGGATGGCACCGGTCGCGAACTCGCGCTCGAACTGCTCGTCAACACGCCTGCGGTCTCCGCCATCATCAGGGACGGAAAAACCTTCATGCTTCCGGGGGTCATGCAAACCGGCAAAAATGTCGGCATGATCATGATGGACGATGCGCTGGCCAGACTCTACCACGCGGGAACCATCTCGAAAGACGAGGCGCTCGGTCGTGCCATCGACCGCGGTACCCTCAAGGCCACTCTCGGATAAGTCACTCTAACTCATCCTTCTTACCTCGTACCCAATCCTTTCATCATGGCAGTCATCGACCAATACTTTCAACACCTTGTCGCCTCAGGCGGCTCGGATCTCCACCTCAGCGAGGGGCAACCGCCGAAAATCCGTGCTCACGGGGCGATCTCACCCATCTCTGACGGCATTCTTGAGCACGCGACGCTCAACTACATGTTGCGCGAGATCTGCGAGGAACACGCCTACGAGCGTTTTCTCCAAAAGGGCGACCTCGACTTCGCCTACGAGATGGACATCCAATCGCGCTTCCGCTGCAACTATTTCAAGCAGAACAACGGACTCGGCGCGGTTTTCCGTCTCATTCCGACGAAAATCAAAACCATCGATGACCTCGGCGTCCCCAAAACGATTGAGGGTTTCGGCGATTTACGCAGTGGCCTCGTCCTCGTGACCGGCCCGACCGGATCCGGAAAATCGACCACTCTCGCGGCCATCATTGACTACATCAACCGCACCTACGCCCGTCATATTATTACCGTTGAGGAGCCGATCGAGTTTGTACACAACAACAAAAAGAGCACGATCTCCCAACGCGAGGTCCCCATCCACTGTCCCTCTTTCGCCGACGGTCTCCGCGCTTCGCTGCGTGAGGACGCCGACATCGTTCTCGTGGGTGAGATGCGAGACTTGGAAACCATTTCTCTGGCTCTCACCGCAGCGGAGACCGGGTTGCTTGTTTTCGGGACACTGCACACGAACAATGCTCGAAAGACCGTTGACCGTCTTGTCGACGTTTTCCCCTCGGATCAGCAATCGCAGGTTCGCACGATGCTCGCCGGTTCTCTTCGGGGCGTCGTCGCCCAGCTCCTGCTGAAACGCGAAGACACGGAAGGCCGTGTCGCCGTGAATGAAATTCTCGTTTCCACCCCCGCCGTCACCTCCGTGATACGCGAGGGTGCCACCCAGAAGCTCTACGACATCATCACCGGTGGCAAGGAATACGGGATGCAGTTCATGGACGACGCGATCTGGCAGAAAATGCTCGCCGGTCAGGTCTCGGCCCTTGAGGCCTACATGAAGGCGATCGATAAATCCCGCTTCCGTCAGGCCCTGCCGGTGGAATATCAGAATCTGGGGAACTCAGGGGGATCGGCGACCAAGGATTGACAGAGTTGTCCGGCAAGGTCGCTTAATCTTTGCCGGCCGCCTCACCGAGGCGTCTCCACTGGAATCCCCCTGATCCGCCAATACCCCGCGAGCAGGCTCCCGATGATACAGTGATACACTGCACTGATCGCGCAGGGAACCGGGGCGACACTTCCCGGAAAATGCCGGATCGCGAGGAGTGTTCCGAGTCCTGAATTCTGCATCCCGACCTCAATCGAGATCGTGCGGCTGTCTACTTCGGGCAGGCGAAATAATTTCGCGGCAAAATATCCGAGCCCGAATCCGCCCAGGTGGAGCAGGGCCGGAGCTGCGAGAAGACGCCATCCCGACTCAAGGACGACATCACGATTCTGTCCGATCGCGCTGGCAACAATGAGGACGATAGCAATGACTGATATCAGCGGAGAAACCGGAGCGACCTGCCGGCTGATCCTCGGTAGATATCGATTGAGAAGCAGACCCAGCAGCACCGGAGCAAGCACGACCTGAACAGTGCTGAGGCAAAGTCCCCACGCGTCCACCTCCACGAGCGTCCCGGCGTACCATTTTGTGAGCAAGGGGGTCAATATGATCGCCGCAAAAGTCGATGCGGTGGTCATCAGAACCGAGAGCGCCACATTTGCCCGTGCGAGAAAGGTGACCACATTCGAAGCCGTGCCCCCGGGGCAGCAGGCCACGAGAATGAGCCCCACCGAAAGAAGCGGATCGATTTCCGAAAGGCGCAGGACAATGCCGACCCCCCAACCCAGCAGCGGCATGATGACAAACTGGCAGCACACGCCGATGATACCAGCCCTTGGCATCGCAATAACGCCCTTAAAATCCTCAAAAGTCAGAGTGAGCCCCATCCCGAGCATGATCACCCCGAGACCCCAGACCGTGTATTGGCCTTTAAACCACGTGAACCACCCCGGCTCGACCAGGGCAAGGCCACTACAAAGAAGAATCCAGAGGGGGAAGGCACTGGTGAGCCATGAAATAAGCCGGGACATCCCCCATCAAACGCCATGCGGGAGAACCACTGCAAGCGAAAACCCTAAATCGATGGCACTTCTTTCTTGCGTCCCTGCCCAGCACCCCTAACTTCCCGACTTCCTTCAGCCAACAACCACTATGAGCCAACGCAGAGTCTTAGTCGCCGACCCCATTTCTGAACGCGGAATTGAGCTTCTCAAGTCCTCCGGCCTCTCAGTGGATATCAAACTCGGCCTGAGCGAGGCGGAACTCATCGCCCTCGCCCCGAACTACGAGGGCATCATCGTCCGATCGGGCGTGAAAATCACCGGTGCGGTGATCGAGGCGGGGGCCGGTACCCTGCGCGCGATCGGTCGGGCCGGTGTCGGTGTCGACAATATCGACATTCCCGCCGCGACCAAACACGGGGTCGTCGTCATGAACACCCCGGCCGGTAACACCATTTCCACCGCCGAGCACGCTTTCACGCTCATGATGTCACTCGCCCGCCACATCCCGCAGGCGCACCAGTCCGTCGTCGAAGGCCGTTTTAAGGAAGGACGCAAGGCCTATGCCGGAGTCGAACTTTACAACAAGACACTCGCGATTCTCGGCATGGGTCGCATCGGGGGCGAATTCGCCCGCCGCGCTATGGGCTTCGGAATGCGCGTCGTCGCCTACGATCCCTATCTCGCTGCAAGCAAGGCCAAGGCGATGCGTGTTGAGCTCTTCGAAACGGTTGATGAAGCGGTCGCCCAGGCCGATTTTATTACCCTGCACATGCCGAAGACACCGGAGACGACCCACCTCATCAATGAGGCGCGGATCAAGCTGATGAAGCCCGGCGTACGCATCATCAACTGCGCCCGCGGTGGTCTCATCGACGAGGCTGCCCTGCTCGAGGGGATCAAAGCGGGCATCATCGCCGGAGCCGCACTCGATGTCTTCGAGATCGAACCACCGGCAGCGGATTATGAATTGCTGGCCCGGCCGGAAATGGTTTTCACGCCTCACTTGGGGGCCTCGACCGAAGAAGCACAGGAAAACGTCGGCATCGAAATCGCCGAGGCGATCTGCAACCGGCTCCTTCGCGGTGAAGTCATCAACGCCGTGAACATGCCGAACCTCGACGAGTCGACTCTGAAATTGATCGGACCCTACCTGAGCCTCTCGGAAGTGCTTGGCAAGTTCATCAGCCAGATCGCACCGAATCAGTCCGATGTTTTCCGCATCGAATACACCGGCAAAGTCAGCGATATTGACACGACCCTCGTGACCCGCTCAGCGCTGAAAGGCTTCCTCGAAACCGGGTCGGCCTCGGGTTCGGCGAATTACCTCAATGCCCCTTCCCTCGCTGAAGGACGGGGCATCCGTGTCACCGAGAGCCGCCCTGCCGAGACCTGCGAGTTTACCGATCTCATTACCCTCACCGTCGGGAACACCAAAGAACAAGTCACCGTTGCCGGCACCTTCTTCGGCAGCCAGCCGCGTATCGTGAAGATTCAGGAGCACAACATCGACGCAACGCCCGAAGGCCACCTCCTCATCTTTGAAAACACGGACTCTCCCGGCGTCGTCGGTGCGATCGGCCGGGTTCTCGGCGAAGGTAAGATCAACATCGCCAACATGACCCTGAGCCGGAACAAGGTCGGCGGCCAGGCGCTGAGCATTCTCAACGTCGATTCCGCCGTCGATTCCGCGACCCTCGCAAAAATCGTGGCGATTCCCGGCATTCAGACAGCGACGACGGTGGTGCTGTGAGCAAAGTGGGGCAGACATTCCTGTCTGCCGTTATCCGCATTCTATCGCACAGCAAAGAGGCAGACAGGAATGTCTGCCCCACACTGGCCTCACCCCTTCAGCGAAGCCAGATACGCCACCAGATCCAGAAACTGCTCCTCGCTCAAACTTGCAGTCAACTGCGGCGGCATGAGGGTCGGAATCGCCTCGCGGCTCGCGATGTCTTTTTTCGCCAGCGGAACAATCCATGGCGTCGCGGTATTGCGATACCAGACGATGTCCTCACCCTCGCGCTCGATATAGCCGGTGATGGCCGCTCCCGCAGTCGTCGTGAAAGCCACCGCCTGAAACCCCTCTTTGATCTGCCGGTCGGGCCAGAGGATGGATTCGACAATCTGGTCCAGCGGCATGCCGGCACCGACGCCGTTCAAAGAAGGACCAATGACACCTCCCTCATCGCCGATGCGGTGGCACGCCGTACAGGCGAGCTGGGCCAGACGAAAGATGGCCGCCCCCTTTTTGACATCGCCCTTCCCGGCACGGATGGCACTAACAACGGTCTCAACACGCTTCGGATCGTATTCCGGCGCGCCGCTCTGCCGGCCGATGGCGCGATTGAGAAGAGGGGTGAGTTTTGTATCTGTCAGGGCGAGGCGGTTCATCGCGGTGAGGATATCCTGAGCCGTGGCGGAGTCGGGCAAGGTCCCGGATTCGAAGGCGGCGGCGAGAGCGGCGGGTCCGCCCGGGGCGGCAAGGAGGGTAGGCAACAAAGTGGCGGCGCGGTCTTTGCCCCGGAGCTCCACGGAAACGAGGCTAGCACCGGACTCGGCATCGGTCGCGACGATGGCCTCAAGAGCGGCACGGCGGAGGTCGGGGGGAGAATCGGCATTACTGACGAGAGGAGCAAGGATGGCGACAATCTCTTTTCCAACAAGGCGGGAGAGCGCGCTCATGGCGGTGGATCGGAGGGGCAAATCCGCTGAAGAATCGAAGGCGATCGCGCGGATCTCCGGCACGAAGGCGGTCGTCTTCCATAACCCGGCGAGGCGTACGGCAGCGCGGCGGGTCTCGGTCGGTCCCGCGAGGAGAAGGTCCCGCAGCAACGACTCGAAAGGGCTTTTCGGCAGAACGCGCCGTTTCTCTGCTGCCTCGGCAAGGGCGATAAGGAGGCTGGCGTCACCCTGCTCGATGGCCTGGGTGAAGACCCGGTCGAGATCGGCGGAGTCTCCGAGGCGCGCGAGCACTTTGAGGAGCCGAGCACGATCGGCAACGGAGAACCCACCGCTTTGGGGTTTCCTTGAGAGAGCCTTGCGTGCGAGGTCGGCCGAGGTCTCACCGCCATAGGTCTCAAGGACAAAAGCGAGATGAGATGGTTTTTCAAATGACGGGCCGCCTGATTGCAGCGCCGGGAGCCACTGCTTCTCCAGCGCAAAAACTGCCTGACTCAATGAATACTCAACAAACTTATCCGATCCCGCATCAAGGGCGGTCAGCGCGAGCGCCAGCGAATCGGGTTCGACCCGGTTCGCGCAGGCGACGACAGCCTCGAGGCGAGGACGGGGATGAGGATCGGTAAGCAACTTCGAAAGTCGATCTTTGGCGTCGGGGATTAATTCCGCTGCGCGGGCAATAATACGGGCCGCCACTGCCCGAACCCGGGGTTCGCTCGAAGCCTGGAGTTGGTTCAATAGATCCATCGAGACCGATCCGAACGATTCGAGAACTCCCGCCGCCTCGGTCAAGGCGACAGCCTCGTCGGGACCGAGTTTCGCGGTCCATGCCGCGAGCGAAACGGCGACCTTTTGCGGTTCTCCGTAGTCGCTCAGCATCCGCCTCGCCTGCTCACGGGGCCATTTCTCCGGCGAGCGCAATTGCTCGAAGAGTGCCGCTGTCTCCATCGTCTCGAGCTTCGGACAGACCACCGGAGCCCTGCCTTTCGCTGCCAGCTTCCAGATCCGTCCATGGGTGTAATCGCGATCCGGATGACGCAGCGAGACCTGGTAATGATTGATAATGGGATTAAACCAGTCGGCAATGTAAATCGCCCCGTCCGGCCCCTGACGGATATCGACAGGCCGAAAACTCTCGTGTCCGCCATAGACGAGCTGGACCGGCGGTGAAGCGGCGAAACCGGCACCCTCCTCGACGAGCGGAATCGCCGAAACCTCGCGGGCGAAATAGCCGGCGATGATGGCGTGATGTTGAACCCAGTCCGGAAGATGCGCCGACTCGACAACCTCCCCGCCCATGCTCTTCCCCGGTGTCTGCCCGACCTCGGCAAACTGCATCAGCTCGCGCGAATGGGTCGTCGGAATGAGACCCGGCGTCGCAAAACACAGATGCGGCCCATTGCTTTTCACAAAGAGCGCGCCCCAGCGATCCAGGGCGATGCCACAGGGATTTTGGCTCGTCATCGAGGGAAAACCAAACGGGGCGAGTCGCGTTAGTCGCGGATCAAAACGCCAGAATCCCGCCGTGTCACCCCGCGAGACTCCCCACGGTGTCTCCACCTGAGAAAAACAATGCAATCCCTGACTGAAATATAAAAATCCGCCCGCATCGAAAGTCAGATTGCTGATGTTCTGGTGCGTATCA
>JAGNMT010000068.1 GCA_017991025.1 Verrucomicrobiales bacterium | reverse complement strand
CGTCATGGCGTCTTTCGAGCCGATCACTTTCTCTCCGTCGAAAGGAAGAAAGGGAAGCGCGCGAGAGACGCAACCTGTCGCGATCAGGACATTCGCGGCCGTGTGGATCTCGCTTTTGCCATCTTTGTCGATCACTTCGACTTTACCATTGGCGGCAAGACCACCGGTGCCGCGGATGTAATCGATCTTGTTCTTCTTAAAGAGAAATTCGATGCCGCCGGCCAGCTTATCCGATACTTTGCGGGAACGCCCGATCACTTTGTCCCAGTCGTAAGTAAGCCCCTCGAGATGGAATCCGAACTCATCGGCGCGATGGGTCAGGGTGTGATAAAGCTCGGCGTTCTTAAGAAGCGCCTTTGTCGGGATACAGCCCCAGTTGAGGCAGGTGCCGCCAGCGCGGTCATTCTCGATACAGGCAACTTTCTTCCCGAGTTGCGCGGCACGAATAGCACCGACATAACCGCCGGGGCCCCCGCCAATAACAATAAGATCGTACGAAGCCATGGGTAAATTATAGGTATGTTAGGAAATGAGGAGGATGGGATTTTCAAGGAAGCGTTTCAGCTCGGAGAGGAAGCGGGCACCGACCGCTCCGTCGATGACACGATGGTCACAGCTCATCCCGATCCACATGCGTTGACCTGGAACGATCTGGTTATAGGCGTTCACGACAGGCTGCTTCGAAATGGCGCCGATCGCCAGAATCGCGGCCTGGGGCGGATTGATAATCGCATCAAAATGACCGATCCCGAAAGCCCCGAGATTGGAGATCGTGATGGTACCTCCCTGCATCTCGGCCGGGGTCAGTTTTTTGTCTTTTGCCCTGGTCGCCAGATCCTTGATCTCGGCGGCAAGGTCTTTAATAGACTTCAACTGCGCGGAGCGGATCACCGGAGTGACGAGGCCCTCCTCGATCGCGACGGCGACCGAAAGATTGATCTCCCCGTGCTGGAGAATGGCATCCCCCTGAAAAGAGGCGTTCACCGCCGGAACCGAGTCCGTCGCGAGTACGGTCGCGCGCATGATAAAGTCATTCACTGTGTACTTGGGACCACCATTGGCCGTGCTCGCCGCATTGACCTGTTCGCGCAGGGTCATGAGGGGCTCGGTGTCGATCTCAATGTTGAGATAGAAATGCGGAATCGTCGTCTTGCTTTCCAGAAGTCGCTGGGCAATGACGCGGCGCATTCCCGAAAGGGGGAGCGTCTGGTCCGGGCGACTCACGGTGGCAGGAAGCAATCCGAGAGAGGAGCCACCTCCGCCCCCTCCGGCGGGCGCGTTCTCCACATCCTTTTTCAAAATACGTCCACCCGGTCCGGTGCCGGAAACGCGGCGCAGATCGACACCCTGCTCTTCCGCAAGCTTACGGGCGAGAGGGGAAGCCTTGATACGTCCGCTGGTGGAGACGGGAGCATGGGACGCAGCGACCACGGATTTTGCGTCAGGCACAGCAACGGGAGTGCTTGCTTTCACTTCGGCGGCGGATTCCTTCGCGGCAACAGGAGCGGACTCGGCAACACCCGGAGCCTTATCTGCATCGGCGGGCGGCTCTTCGCCCACTTCAAGAATGAGGGCAAGCGCGGCACCGAGCGCGACGGTCTCGCCCTCCTTCACATAAACACGGTAGAGAATACCTTCGTCAAAAGACGGCATTGCCATGGTCGCTTTGTCAGTCTCGACTTCAGCGATGTCTTCATCCATCTTCACAGTCTCACCCTCTTTTTTGAGCCACTTCACGAGGGTTCCCTCGCTCATCGTGTCGCTCAATTTGGGCATTTTTAGGTAGGCAGCCATAAATTCGGTTCTTATCGGAAATGAAAAATATTACAAACGGGAATCGTCGCCGGTCGCCCTAACAGATGGACAAGACTCGCTCCACAATCTCATCCGGATTCGGGAGTTGGAGCTTCTCGATCGGCGGACTATAAAACGCAGGGGCATCCGCGCTCGTGATCCGGAGGACCGGAGCATCAAGATCATCGAATGCCTGCTCCATGATCATCGAAGAGATCTGGGCACCCACTCCGCAAAAAGGCTTGTTCTCTTCGATGCAAATCGCACGGTGTGTCTTGCGGACCGAAGCCATGATCGCCTCCTCATCAAGCGGACGAATTGAACGAAGGTCGAGAACCTCCGCACTGATGTTGTGTTTCTCGGCAAGAATCTCCGCAGCGGCGAGAGAAGTCACGACCGCCCGTCCGTGAGCGATAAGGGTAATATCGGTTCCTTCGCGCTTGACCTTGGCTTTGCCGATCGGCACGAGCAGTTCCCCGCCTTCCAATTCATCATTGGAGGGAACCCATCCAGTGACCCCGTAGAGCACGGTGCTCTCCATGAAGTAGACAGGATCATTGTCGCGGATCGCTGACTTGATGAGCCCCTTCGCGTCATGAGCGTCGGAAGGGGTGACTACTTTCAAACCGGGCATATTGGCAAAGATATTCTCCGGCGTGTGGGAGTGTGTCGCCCCCACATTTGTCCCTCCGTTAGCGGGACCGCGCACAACGATGGGGACGTTGATCAATCCACCGGACATGTAGCGACAGGTCGCGGCATTGTTCATCATCTGATCAAAGGCAACGTAGGCGAAACTGAAAAACATCAGTTCCATCACGGGGCGAATCCCGAGCATGGAGGCACCGATGCCCATGCCGATGAATCCAGCTTCGGAGATCGGTGCATCGATGATGCGTTTGTCGCCCCACTTTTTCCAAAGGCCCTCGGTGACTTTGTAAGCGCCGTTGTATTCGGCAACCTCTTCACCGATGATGATGACATTGTTGTCGCGGGCGAGCTCTTCATCGAGGCCTTCTCGAAGTGCTTCGCGGTAAGTGATTTCTCGTGGCATGGGTAAAAGCTTTTTAGCTGTTTGCGGTTTTGCGGCGTTGCCGGGGAAGTGAATAGGGTTGGGTCGGGGGCCTCACAGGGTTGGACTCAACGGTGAAAGAAATGACGGCCGGTGCGACCGGCTTCAGTGTTGTTGTCCACTTCCCAGTAGATGTGATCAAAGATCTCCGATTCATCGGGATAGGGACTCTTGATTGCGAACTCTGCAGAGGCATCCGCTTCGGCTCCGGCCTCTTTGTTGATCTTCTTATAATCGTCTTCGGTGATCACCCCCTCTTCAATAAGGGTGCTTTTCCAGAACTCGATCGGATCGTGTTCATTCATGTACTTCTGAATCTCCTCCTTGGTGCGGTATTTCTCCGCATTGGCATCGGCGACAGAGTGCCCTTTGTGACGATAGGTAAGTATCTCAATGATACTTGGACGGGACTGTTTGTGAGCCCGCTCAACGGCCTTTTGAACGCCGGCACGAATCTCGTAAATGCTGACCCCTTCGATCTTATCCCAATCCATGTTGTATCCCTCGGCGCGTGCAGCGAGCCCCTCTTTTGGAAAGGCGGAGGAACGCTCCTGTGAGGTCCCCATGGAATAGCCGTTGTTCTCGATAATGTAAATCACAGGGAGGTCCCAGAGAGAAGCGAGGTTGAGCGATTCGTGGAAAGCCCCCTGATTGATCGCTCCGTCACCGAGGTAACAGAGACAGCAACCCTCGAGCCCTTTGTATTTTACTCCAAAAGCAAGACCTGCCCCGAGCGGTGCCTGGCCACCGACAATACCGTGGCCACCCCAGTAGTTTTTATCCGGAGCAAAGTAATGCATC
Source organism: Verrucomicrobiales bacterium (assembly GCA_017991025.1). Lineage (GTDB taxonomy): Bacteria > Verrucomicrobiota > Verrucomicrobiia > Verrucomicrobiales > DEV007 > Arctic95D-9. Next base: position 7,519 of record JAGNMT010000068.1, on the reverse strand, counting down.
GAGCCACCCTTACCCTTGGAACAACCGGTCGCTTTCCCGAAAAGCTCGGCCATACACTCATCCATCGACATACCGACAGAAAGGGCATGCCCGTGGTCGCGGTAGGCGGTAATGACGTGGTCGTTCTCACCGAGAAGCGAGATGGTCCCTACGGCGACTGATTCCTGCCCGATGTAGAGGTGGAGGAATCCGCCAATGGATCCATTGTGGTAATGCTTCAGAGAGGTCTGCTCGAAGCGACGGATACGGACCATCTTGCGAAGCAGTTCGATTTTATCCGCAGCGCTGAGCGACTTGTTAATCGGCGCATCGGCGAAGGCGGGCGTTTTTTTGTTCACTGTATTGGATGCCATCACAAATAAAAAATCCCTCCGTAGTTGGAAGGCGGCGAACGGTAGCTTAAAGTGCCCTTCAAGGAAACCGGTAAGTGACCGAATTTTTCCTTTCTTGTCTCTCTTTCCGATCATGTTCCACGTGGAACATTTTAGTTTACCAAGATGTTTGAATACCCAAAAAAATACGATGTCCTGATCATTGGTGGTGGCCACGCGGGCGTCGAAGCGGCCATGGCAGCGGCACGCGTTGGGGCTCAGGTAGCGCTGCTCAGCCAGAACCTCGATACGATAGGTCAGATGTCCTGCAACCCGGCTATCGGGGGACTTGGAAAAGGGCACATGGTTCGGGAGATCGATGCTCTTGGCGGGGTCATGGGATTGAACACGGATGCTACCGGAATTCAGTTTCGGATCCTTAACGCGAAGAAGGGTCCAAGCGTTCGGGCACCCCGGGCACAGTGCGACAAAAAGGCCTACCAATTTCGAATGAAGTGGTTGATCGAATGCGAGCCAAACATCGATCTTCACCAGGGCAACATCTCAAAACTGCTCGTCGAGAACAATGCCGTGACCGGAGCGGAGACAAATCTCGGGCTTCGCTTTCGAGCCTCATCTGTGGTGGTCACGACCGGCACCTTTATGAGGGGGCTCATGCACGTCGGGTTGCAAAACCAAACCGGCGGGCGAATGGGCGACTCCGCCTCGACCCTCAGTGATGATCTCCTGCGACTTGGCTTTGAGGTGCGCCGCTTCAAAACCGGAACCCCCTGCCGACTCAATGGACGAACCATCGACTTCTCGAAATGCGAAAAACAGGATGGCGACACCCCGGTACCGCGCTTCTCCTTCCGCTCTGACGAGGAACCCTTCGGAAAGGACGATGTCTTCAGCCTGAACCACTGGTCCGACCCGATGTTCCACGTGGAACAAATGCCTTGTTGGATTACTTATACCAACCGCGAGACCCACGAAGAGATCCTGGCGAACCTCGACAAGTCTCCGATGTACACCGGCATCATCGAAGGGGTAGGGCCGCGCTACTGCCCCTCGATCGAAGACAAGGTCGTGCGCTTCGCGGACAAGGAGAGGCACCAGGTTTTCCTCGAGCCCGAAGGTCGCCACACCCGTGAGTATTACGTGAACGGAGTCTCCACCTCACTTCCATTCGATGTTCAATACCGGTTCATCCGTTCCATCCCCGGTTTAGAAAACGCGGACATCATCCGACCGGGCTACGCCGTCGAATACGACTACTGTGTTCCCACCCAACTTTACCCAACCCTCGAAACTAAAATCGTCGCCGGGCTCTATTTCGCGGGGCAGATCAACGGGACATCCGGCTATGAAGAAGCCGCCGGCCAGGGTCTCGTTGCCGGAGCTAACGCCGCCCTCAAAGTCGCCGGCAAACCCGAATTCGTTCTTTCCCGCAACGAGTCCTATATCGGAGTCATGGTCGATGACCTCGTCACCAAAGGAACCGACGAACCTTACCGAATGTTCACGAGCCGGGCCGAGCATCGTCTCCTCCTTCGACATGATAATGCCGACATCCGGCTCAGCAAAACTGCCGAAGCCGCTGGTCTCATCTCTTCCGGTTTTCTAAACCGAACCCGGGAGAAGGAGGAAAAAGTCACCACACTCCGACACCTGCTCGAGAACACTCACACCGCCGAAGGCTCCCTCGCCAAATGGCTCCGTCGACCCGAGTCAGGCTGGCAGAGTTTCGACAGTGAGCTCAAGGCCTCCTTTAATCCCTCCATCTGGGATCTCGTCGAAATCGACGTAAAATACGAAGGCTACATCCAGCGGCAGAGCGACCTCGTCGAAAAGACCCGACGTGCTGATGAAAAGAATATTCCCGAGAACATGAACTACCTTGAAATCTCTGGATTGAAACGGGAAGCTCAAACGAAACTCCAGGCGGTGCAGCCACGAACCCTCGGGCAAGCAGGGAGGATCAGCGGCATCACTCCTGCCGATATCTCCCTCCTCGCCGTCTGGCTGGAAAAGAGCACCCGCTAATATCCGTATGCGTATCAGAATTCACCTATCCCTTATTCTACTCCTCGCGGCCATGCCCCTCGCTGGAGCCGAACCGGGGCTCATTAATTTCCCGAAAGATCGCACTTTCCTTCCGAAGAGCTGGACCGAAGCGCCCATCAACGCAACCATCGAGCCCCTCAACGATGAGCTCCACGAAAAGGCAACGGGGATCCTCCGTAAAGCTCTCGAGAAATACCCGCTCAAACTCCGCGAACGCTTTCTCGAAGGGATCTTCGTAGTCGGCTCGCTACGATTCTATGACGTCGCCTACGGCGGAACCTACATGGCCAATGGACGCCGCATCATTCTTGTCTACCGCGAAACCTTCGAGGCCCGCGGATTCGAACAACGGTTCCATCATGAGTTCTCATCCCTCCTGCTTAAACAGAACGAAAACCTTTTCGAAAGCAAACGCTGGACTGGAGCAAACGAACCGAGTTTCACCTACCGCGCCGCCGGCATCGTCGAAGAGCAATCGGGTGATCGCTCCGAGGCAACCAAAGTCCTCGCCGCCGAGCAAAAGAAGACCGGGGGATCGGGGAGTAGCCTCCTCCAGTTGGACCCAGACCTGATGAAAGGCGGATTCCTCACCCCCTACAATCGGGTCTCGATCGAACAGGATCTCAACGAAACGGCTGCCCACCTTTTCACGAACCCCGATCTCTGGGAACTCTGCCGCCTATACCCACGACTCGATCAAAAAGTGGACGTTCTCATCGACTTCTATCGTCATCTTGATGATAGCATGGACAGGCTGCATTTCCGAAAGATGACGACAATCCCCACCATCATTTCAGCCCAATGAATCGACATTCGCGAATTCTGATCGAACTGGCCCTGGAAGAAGACCTGAATGGCTCCGGCGACCTCACCAGTCTGCACTTTGTCGATGAACACCATCAATCGCTCGGCCGCATCGTTAGTCGCGAAATCGCCGTCATCTCGGGGAGTGAAGTCGCCACACAGGTCTGCGCTGCCGTGAGTCAGGAGCTCCACTTTAAATCGCTCATCCCCGACGGGAATATAGCCGAACAGGGAGATGTCGTTGCCATCATCACCGGCCCCACCCGTCTCGTTCTTACCGCCGAGAGAACGGTGCTGAATTTTATGCAGCGACTCTGCGGCATCGCGACGATCACTGATGCTTACGTAAAAGAAATCGCAGGAACCGGTGCCCGCCTCCTCGACACACGCAAGACGACACCAGGTTGGCGGGAACTGGAAAAAAAAGCAGTTCGCGACGGTGGCGGCTCGAATCACCGAATGGGACTCTATGATGCGATTATGGTGAAGGACAATCACCTCGCCGCGAACCCGAACCCGATCGATCTCGCGGCAAAGATCGCAGGAATCAAGGCATCCACTCCCGGACTAAAAATCGAAGTCGAGGCCGATAACCTCAACCAGGTCAGATGCTTCCTTCCCATCCCCGGCATCGACGTCATCCTCCTCGATAACATGAGCCATAGGGAACTTATCGAAGCCGTTTCTTTGCGTAGTGAAATCGCTCCGCAAGTCGTGCTCGAAGCCAGCGGGGGAGTCACCCTTTCCACCATACGTGCCATTGCTGAGACAGGTGTTGATTACATCTCCGTCGGAGCCCTCACACACTCCGTCAGGTCCATCGATCTTGGTCTCGACCTCATCCCGGCGAATGAGTGAAAAGATTTACGAAAATATCGTCCACGGATGGTCCGGCGCAGATCGTTCCCGTTTTAGCGCTCGGCAGTTTCTCCATCTTGAGGAAACCGGCTCAACGAACGATGAGATGATGGCCCGAGCCCGCGCCGGTCTGGCAAATCCGTTCGATCTCATCGCGGCCGATTTCCAGACACGGGGAAGGGGACGCCGCGGTGACCGCTGGGAAGCTCCGATCGGTCGCAACCTTCTCTTCTCGGTTGCCCTGCCCCTCGACGGTCCCCGGGAGACGTGGCCCCGTCTCCCGCACCTCACCGCCTTCGTGATAGGAAAAGCGATTGAAGCGATTCTGGAACCGGGCGAAAAACTCCAGGCAAAGTGGCCAAACGACCTCCTCTTTAACGGGCAGAAACTTGCCGGGATCCTCGTCGAGATATCCCTGACCCCCCGGCCCATAGCCATCGTCGGTGTAGGGATCAACGTGAACTTGCGGAGAGAGGAACTACCGCCTGAACTCCGGAGCCTGGCGACTTCGTTGTACGAAATCCTCGATTGCGAGTCGAACCGCTGGTTTCTCCTCGGTTTGGTGATTCAGGGATTTCTGAAACACTTTCCAAATCAAATCGACGACTTTAATACTGTCCTCGCGTGGATCACCGACCGGGATTTCTTAATCGGAAAAAAGCTGCGGATCCGCAGCGGCCTTCACTGGTTGGAAGGAACGGCCGCGGGAATCGGACCGGGTGGGGAATTAGTTCTGGGGACGGAGGAAGGAACACGAGTTGAAATCGTGAGTGCGGAAGAGATTCAATTTAAATAAACCCGCATTGTAGGTTTGTTAGTCAATCGATCTGACGGTGGGGAGAGCTTCTACATCTCCTCCCTCCGCAAGAATTTCACGCCGACGAACCTGACGTCGCGACTCCGGCATCCAGTATCGCTTGACTGAATTGTCCAAAAACGCTCATCTAGCAGCCTGTCGGACTTGGAGCGTCCGCGCGAGGGAAATGGGGTTCGAGTAAAAAATTTCATGAGTTTGAGGAGTTTGTGTGAACACAAATGACAAAAACGAGGGGAAATTTAGGCCGAATCCCCGGTTTCCGCAGCGGGGCGGGATAATCCGACAGGCTGCCAGCCGCTGATGGACAAAAATCCAACCCGGCCATGAACACCCAACACCGGGCCGAACGAATTCTCCCCGGCCGCCTAACACAACTACCACTGAATTTGAAAAACTTGATTCTCCCAACTAACTCTCGTGAGTTACTTGCCGACCCAGACCCGAAGCCCGCGAGGGTTCCTTTGCTATAATCGAAGTGAAACACACGAAACAAATTCTAAGAGACACCCGTCAAGCCCTCCAATGATCTGGTCCCAAAATTACAATCCCCTCGACAGCCTGACTCTTTCCTCACTAGTGGCAGCGCTGCCTATCGTGACTTTACTGGGGCTGCTGGCATTCTGGCATGTCCGGGCGCAGGTGGCGGCACTGGCAGGGCTCGCCGTGGCCCTCCTCATTGCCCTTCTTGTCTATAGGATGCCGACGATGACAGCGGGAATGGCAGCAGTAAACGGAGCCGCATTCGGGCTCTTTCCCATCGGCTGGATTGTCCTAAACGCCATGTTTGTCTATAACCTGAGTGTAGAGACTGGTCAGTTTGCCGTGTTGCAACGGCAGATCGCGAGCGTCTCCGGCGATCGGCGCATTCAAGCGCTCCTCATCGCCTTCAGCTTCGGTGCCTTCATCGAGGGCGCGGCGGGTTTTGGAGCGCCGGTGGCGATCACGGGAGCACTCATGATCGGACTCGGATTCAAACCGCTCGACGCGGCAAAGCTTGCGCTCATCGGTAATACTGCACCGGTCGCTTTTGGTTCCCTGGGAACCCCCCTGACAACTCTCGCAGATATTACGGGGCTCGATCTTATGGCGCTTAGCGCCATGGTCGGAAGGCAGTTGCCTCTGTTTTCATTAATCGTCCCATTCTGGCTCGTGGCAGCCCAAGTCGGCTGGCGAGGCATGATAGGCGTCTGGCCGGCCTGTTTGGTGACGGGCTTGAGTTTTGGTATCATGCAGTTTCTGGTGAGCAATTACCACGGGCCCTGGCTCGTCGATATCATCAGCGCGATGGTGGCGATGGCGTCGCTCGTGCTGTTTATGAAAGTCTGGAAACCGACGGATACTTCCGAAAAGCCGGTGACGGCCGGGACCCGTGAAATATCGCCGTGGAAGGCCTGGCTGCCCTGGGTGTTTCTAACATTCTTCGTGTTTTGCTGGGGCATGCCGCCGGTGAAGACGGGATTGAACAGGATGTTTAACTATGAGTTCGAGGTGCCGATGCTCCACAAAATGGTGGAACGTGTTCCGCCAGTGGTGATACACGCCGAACTGGAGAAGGCGCTATATAAGTTCAATGCGCTAAGTGCCACCGGAACCGCAGCGATGCTGGCGGGTCTCGCGGCAGGGCTCTGCCTCGGCCTATCACCACGACGTCTTCTGGTCCTCTACGGAGTGACCATCTGGAAACTGAGAGTGCCACTGCTGACGATTTCCCTCATGCTGGCTCTGGGCTACGTGACACGCTATAGCGGAACCGACACGACGCTGGGGCTAATGATGGCGTCCACCGGTGTGCTCTTCCCGTTTTTCTCGCCGATCATCGGCTGGCTGGGTGTGGCGCTAACGGGTAGCGATACCTCATCAAACGTTCTCTTTGGAAATCTCCAACAGGTCACCGCGAATCAATTGCAACTCTCACCCATTCACATGGCGGCCTCAAATAGTTCCGGCGGTGTTATGGGAAAGATGATCGACGCCCAAAGTATCGTCGTCGCCAGCGTGGCCACAGGTGGCCATCCCGATAGTCCCGGAGCAGGCACGGTGCTGCGTAGCGTATTCTGGCACAGCATAGCCCTGGCGTTGCTCATGGGGCTGCTGGTGTTGGCGCAGGCCTATTGGTTGCCCTGGATGATTGTGAAATGATAATCGGCTAAGGAAAAGTTTTCACGACTGCACCCTTACACCGGGGATCCATACCGTGTTTCATTCTCAACCTCCCGGTGATCCTAAATCCGGGTTTCAAGTTACAGGTTTCACGTTCCAAGTTCCAAGTTCCAAGTTCTCTGAATCAGGGTGTTACGAGAGAATGACAGCACACTCAAAAGGTGAAGGAGGCAACGGTCACAACTCGTTGACTTTCTTAACGTGAAACTTTGAACTTTAAACTTGAAACAGGGTTTTAGGGTGATGCATCAATGGCACAACGGAACGCTTCGACACGGGGCCGATTTTCCACAACAGCCGGAATTGCGGCAGCGTTATCCTGAAGTGCTGTCTTCAGGTGCCGCTGACGAGAAGAAGGCGACGCTGAGGGCATGGATGGTTTGACGGACCATAAAGACTCAATCAATAGCCTACTCGCGGCCCTCGAATTTTTCTTCGCGGGGCAGGGACTCGACTTTCCAGGTCGCGGGGTAAAAGCGGATGATTCGACGGGGCCTGTAAC
>JAGNMT010000067.1 GCA_017991025.1 Verrucomicrobiales bacterium | reverse complement strand
AGCGATTGACAAGGCCTTTTCCGATTCCCTATTCTTTCCCCCATGTCGACGTCGCTGTTTAACCTAGTGGTGGAGCTACCGGGAACCCCTGCCCGGTATTATCAGTTGAATGCCAGGATCATCAGCATCGGGCGGAGCGGGAAGAATGCCGTAGTCATTAGCGAAGATGCCGTCTCAAGCTGCCACTGTGAACTGAGGCAGGGAAAAAGTGGATTTGAGCTCAGCGACCTCGGTTCAACGAACGGCACTCGACTGAATGGAATAGCGATCGACCATGAAGCGCGACCGCTGCATGACGGCGATGTAATTCTCCTCGGTCTCACCGTGAAGGCCCGCTTTGTCCGTGTCATCGAGATCAAGGACAAGCCCGAGAACGCCGCGACTTCGCCGGGATCCCTCACCAAAAAGCTCGAGAAACAGTCACAAACGGAGCCCGCCATCAATCCCGTCGCTGCCGCTATGGCAAAAGCGGCAAAGGCGAAAGCTCGTCTTGGATGAAGCGGTCGGAAGGCAAGGATTCGAAACCAAATCGACTCAATCCCTGCGCAATTGGATATTGACCCCCCGCCTCCTTCCCCCGAAGATGGCCCCTTATTAACAACCCGTAAAAAATACCATGGCAGATCTCGACGGCACAACACAGGAAAAGAAGGAAAAAGAGTACTTCACAGATACCAGGCAGGAAGCTCCCGGCTTTTTCCTGAAAGGTTCACACCAGTATGACTGGGGTCTTAAGAACCGCCTCTCCAAAGTGTTCAACCCCAAGAACGGCCGCACGATCATGCTCGCGTTCGACCACGGCTATTTCCAGGGGCCGACAACGGGCCTGGAACGGGTCGATCAAACGATCCTTCCCCTTGAACCCTTTTGCGACTGTCTCATGTTGACGCGTGGAATCCAACGGGCCGTCATCCCGGCAAGTACTCAGAAAGCGATCGCGCTGCGCGCCTCCGGCGGCACTTCGATGGCCCGCCCGGAGTCCCTCAGCGACGAGGTCCTAGCCTGTTCGATCGAAGAGGCAATCCGCCTCAACGCGAGCGTTCTTGCAGTGCAGGTGTTCATCGGTTCCGAACACGAGCGCAACACGCTCCAGAACATGACCCGTCTCATCGACCAGGCGAACCGCTACGGCATCGCCGTGATGGGCGTGGTGGCCGTCGGAACGGACATGGAACGCACCCCGAAGTACTTCCGTCTCGCGACGAGAATCATGGCCGAACTCGGCTGTCACCTTGTGAAATGCTATCACACCGACGAGGACTTTGACACCATCACAAGTTGCTGCCCCGTGCCCATCGTGATCGCGGGAGGCAAAAAGCGCCCCGAACTCGATGCTCTGAAAATGGCCTACTATGCCTGCGAACAGGGTGCATCGGGTGTCGACATGGGCCGTAACATTTTCCAGTCGGATGCCCCGATTCCGATGATGAAAGCCGTAAGAGGGGTCGTCCACGAGGGACTTAAGCCCGAGGAGGCATTCGAACTCTATAATACCCTCAAGGCTGAAGGAGCAAAATAGGACGACTTAAGAGGGTATTACAGCACTGTTTGCCCGGAGATCATTCCCGTTGAACTCGGCGATCCGATCAAAAAGTCGGGTCACCGAGTCGGTATTTTTTACCTCGCCGGGCTCTACCGGCAGGGTAAAGATGATCGAGTTGCGTCCATCGGCAGTCTGCTCTGCCCGAATAGTTCCGCCATGATAAAACACTGTCAGGTAGCAGGCCATCAGATTGGTTCCCAATTCCTCGGGTTTATTCTGTTGCACGAAAAACGGATCAAACAGCCTCTCTAAATCTCTCTTCTCAATCAACTTGCCATTGTCGATAAAGATCGTTTCCAGAGAAGCCCCGTCATCCGTTTTGGAGATCCGAACTTCGATTTCTCCGCCTTTACTGAGTGTTGACCTTGACTCGTCGAATAGAAGACGTCCCATCTGACCGAGCTTTTGACTGTCTCCGGCAATCAAAGGAAGGTCTTCTTTTGCGGCCACGGAAAAGGAAATATGAGGGCTACCTTCGAGAACTATTTCACCGGAACGCGTCATGAGTTCCGCCAGATTCACCCCCTTTTCTATCCTCAGGCCGTTCACCCGCGTCCCCTCTGCAAGATTACTCAGGATTGAAGTCATTCTCACGATCTGTCCACTCACCTCGGCATGATAATCTCTCCAGAAAACCGGGTCTTTCGGTTCACCGTGTAACTCATCTTCAAGCTGGTATGGCAGAAGATCATGGAAGGTGCGCATTACCGTGAGGGCGTTACGCAGATGATGATTGAGACCGGTCGAAAGAATACCAATCGTGGCCGCTTTGTCGGCCATCATGAGATAGCGAAACGCCTCCGCTTTTTCCTCAAGTAACTGCTCCCGCTCACGCGCCAGGGCAAAGTGCCCGAGAGCTTTAATGAGACGATGTTCAAGATCATCGGGATCCCAGGGCTTCGTGAGATAGGAGTAAAGGAGACCTTCATTCAGGGCATCGACCGCAATATCGAGATCGGAGAATGCAGTAACGAGGAATCTAAGAGGTTTATGATTCAACGCCCTGATTCGCGCAAGCAGTTCGAGACCGGACTCGTTCGGCATTTTCTTGTCACTGATTACCACGCCAATATGCTCATGATGTTTTTCAAAAAGTGCAAACCCTTCTCCCGGGCTACTGGCGATGTAAATCGGAGCGAGATTCTCAAAAATCGCCTCGAAGTACTTCAACGACTTTACTTCGTCATCAATATAGAGGATGCCGAAATCAGTGAATCGCTTGCTCATGGAGGATTTCGTGAGAAGTGTTGCTATGGTGGGATTCCCGGCCTGACTCGCTCTCGATAGAAGGTTGTGGCAGGCTAACTAGAAACTCGGTGAACGAGCGCCCGTCAGAATTGACCTGAATCGTTCCCCGGTGCGCCTCAATGATCCGGTAACAAATGCTGAGCCCCAGACCTGTTCCCTCACCCGCTTTCTTGGTGGTGAAAAAGGGTTCAAAAATGCGAGCCCGCACCACTTCGGAAATTCCCGGTCCATTGTCCCGAATCGAGATCACTACCTGCCCGTCCCTCTTTGAAGCCGAAATCACGATTCGGTTGGGAGAACCCGCTCGTATCGCCTTTCCCATCGCCTGGGTCGCATTGTGGATCAGGTTGATAAACACCTGAGAAATCTGGTTCTTAACGCCCTCTATCCTGTCCGCCGAACCTACCTCGACAAGCACTTCGGTGGACGAGTCGGTGAGTTCCCTGCCCAGCATTTTGACTGCGACCGCGATTGACTCACTCACGGGAAAATCGATGAGCAGTTCACTTCGCCTATGAGAGAATTCCCTCAGGTCCTTTACAATATCTTTCATCCGGTCAACGCTGTCCTGAATGTCAGCGACCGCTTCGTTGATCACGGCATCTTCGGGATGGTTTTTAAGGATTCGTCTCAGAAGGAACAGGGCCTGATTGGAATGATTGAGCGGGTTCCCGATCTCATGGATCACCCCGGCGCTCAACTGCCCGAGCGACGCCATTTTTCCTGACTGTATCAGCTGGCTTTCGGTCTCCTCGAGGTCCCTGAGTGTCTTTCTGAGTTGGAGGGCATTCATTCGCAGCGCGATTTTTTTCTGCCGCAATTTCTCGCGCCCCTTGAACTCCTCCACCCGAATCCGGTGATGCGCGAGACTTCCAGTCACCACAACGGCTCCGGTAGCCAACAGAAAGATCAGGTTGCTAAACAAGCCCACGGCGACGCGCTCTGTCATTCCGTTTGCTATCGCCGGGTAACAAGCACCCAGGTAAAGAAACAGGACGGAGAGCGAAACGACCAATGCCTCCCGGTAAGTCCAGTGAAAGAGGAATCCGATAGCGACGATACAAAGGGACAGCCCGGCATAATATTCCGTAGCCGGATCTTTAGTCACGAAAACCGTGATACAGACGAAAAGCGAAGGAACCAATGGCAGCACGACCGCAAAAACCCTGAAAAACCGTTTCCCGATCCTCGATCTAACTACGAGCAGGAGGATCATGATGGACGATGCAAAGGTCCATCGAAGAGCCGCAAACAAGGTGACGTATTCCGGATAAGCAAAGTGGTCCAGAACCGCGAAAAAGGACACCATCCCTGCGGCCATCACTGCCATCAACTTCAGATTCCGAAGCGTAAATCGCCTGCCCTCAGCCTGCATTAATTTCCAGGCAAAAACGGAAAGATCCGTCGGCTTGGGTGACCGCACGGAAAAGAACGAACGAGTGGGAAAAATTCCGGGCATACGTTGATAGCCCCCACAGTATCATTAAATACAGTTAATATCAATAATTATCCTAATTATAAAAATTTCCAAAAGCACAGAATATTGAATCCGCTCATCGAGATTCCATGGATTCATTTTTAGATCCTAGTAATTTACGCTTGCCAGATTTTCATTAGTGGTGATACTAAGGCGTTGGCAGGAGTGTATTCGCAGGGATGCGCCTCACGATTGAGTATTTTTTCTGGAACCTTGTTTTCGTTTCACCTAACGCCTCTCCCGATTCCCTTCGGGAGGGGCGTTATGCTTTCCGGAGGATGCCGAAAAAGGAAAACACTCGAGGAGGGTAAAGCGGGGTCACTTATCCCCGAGTTCCTTCGCAAGACCGACGCTCTCAGGGGACAGGTCCTTCAACTGGACATCGAAAGTCTTTCCGCTCTTTAATCGTAACGTCACGGAATCCTCATCGACCGCAACCATTGTCGCTTCGATGATCTTTCCGGCGAGATTCTTCCACTGAAAGAACTCTGCCCTGTCCGACGCTCCGCTCGGGGAGTCTGGCGCCGATTTGGCCGCAGCGAATCGCTTTTTTTCTTCCTCTGTCATTTTCGACACATCCACGATCGCCCCTTGCGCAATCCACTTTTCGATAATCGCCAACTCACTCTTCGGGAGCGGCGCCCCTTTCCTCGGCATAAAGTCCGTATGGGTCGAATCAAGATTGAGCCGTTCAAAAAAACCACTTTCAGCCACGTTGCCCGGCCGGATGATATTGTATTTCCCGATCTGATAATCACGCACTTCCTCGAGATCATCGAGAGCGAGACTCCCTTTTACCGATTTCTCGTTGCTGTGGCAGTCCCAGCAATGCTCTTTCATAATGGGAAGAACCCCCTTCGCGTAATCAACGACCTCAGCCCCGCCTGCCAGGGTCCAGACGAAAAAAAAGAAACCGGAAAAAAATACACACTTCATCATTGAAGAATAACGTCTCAAGCAGCCTCCGTTACGAGAGTCTCAATTTCCTCATCAAGATACAGGCCATCGAGAGCCTCTCTCGCCCAGTCCTGAGAGGCCGCCTGTCGACGCAAAAGGCGCACTGCCATAACTGCCACCATGGGAACTCCGCTCCACGCCATACCGACGAGAACACGCCAGTGTTCTCCGCCTTTGAAGCGTTTCACATCTTCAGATTGTTCCCGGCATCGCTCACAGAGAAGAAGGCAGCGGTCGATGTCCGGATCACGTCGCTCCGGAGGCACTTCAAAAATGGAAAGCTTCTCCCCGCCTCGTTCACAGAGCTCACACTTCGATTTGGCACGACGGGCGAGATCTTTACCGAAAGAATTCAGCACCGCCATCCTCGCCTCGTGTTCTTCTCTTCCCTTTGCCATACCTCGCAGCGGGTAACGCCATTGAAAACGAAAGTCAAGCCTGACGGAAACTCTCCTCTCCGAAGAAACTGTCGCCCGTCAACCCTCTGCCACCGCCCGTCGCGTGTGTTCACTTAGAAACTCCCTCGCCCGGCGCGCCCGTTCCATAATCTCGGCAGCGTTGCCATGGCCGGCCAACTCGAGAATGAGAGGTCCCTGGAAACGCCATTTAATCAACTGGCGCACCAGAGAATGCCAATCAATTTTTCCTTCACCCGGAGGCAGATGATCGTCGCGATCCCCGTTATTGTCGTTTGCATGGAGCATGCGCAAGTGGCCGGATAACTTATGGACTACGGTCGCCAGCTCCCCGGAGAGCGAAGCGTGCCCCGTATCGAGACAGGTTCCCACATTCGTCTCGCGAATCGCGCCGAGAAGCCAGAGCATATCACTGGCATGACCAAAGAGAAGATGCGGCAGCATATTCTCCAGAAGCAAGACGACCCCCAGTTCCCGACAGCGGGTTGCGACACGATTGAGGGATTCCGCCGCGTTCTTCATCCTCCAGTACCATTCATCGGGTGTCGGCCGCCCTTCCTTTTCCGGACCGGGATGCAACACAAGATAACGACATCCCAGCGTCGCCGCCGCCTCGGATGCCGTAATGAGCTCGATTACGGAATGCTCTCTCTGTCCCTGATCGTTGCTGGAAATATCGATACGCTCGGCAAACGGCGCGTGCATCGAGTTCGCCTCGATGCCAAGGCTGCGCATCATTGCCGCCGCCGCTTCAACCTGCCCATGATCGTGATAATCCAAATGAGCAGGAAAGGAACACACCTCGATCAAAGTAAACCCCCCTTCACGCACCGCCGGTAGAACCTCAAGTATGGGAGTTCGGAAAAAACAGCCGGTTGATATGCCACAGGGCCAGTCACTCATTCGTCTAAAGCAGGGTTAATAATTGGTTCTAATACTCAGCCTGGAGTTACATCCGTCGGGCTAAGGATATCATGGAAAGGCCGCAAATCGCACGGGGGATTAACCTGCCAGCAGAAACCCTGCGCCTGCAACCCTTCGCAATGAAAATCTGACAACCGGTCGAGTCCCGTCGCAATCTGCCCGGCGAACAGCCTGACGTAAAAATCCGCGCGGAACCGGGGAGAATACCCTTCCCAGCAGCCCCGCCATTCATGAACCGGATCCTCAAACTTGGAACGCACCAGACCGGCGATGTGTCGGGGGTGCCAGCCTTTCGCTAAAAGACAACGGGTCACGAGACGCATTCCCGAAGGCTTCAGGAGAAGATCATTCGGATACTGGAGCACATGACTCACACAGCCCGGGAGCTCACCGAGCGGGGTGCGCCCGTAGGTCATCGCCCAATTCTCCGGAGGATCATGGTCCGTCTCGTAGAAGCGCTGGTGGAAAACCCGCAGGGAGGAACTCAAATATTCTTCCAGCAGGCGAGCCGTCCCCTCTCCTTGTTTCGGAATAATCATACTGCAATGCATCGCGAGATCACGAACGTCAGCAGGATCCTGTCTGAATTTCAGGGCCTGCTGCACATCGATCTCGTGCAGCGGAATACAGACGCAGGGTCCAATTTCTCCTTCAACTCCCATACGCCGTGCGATGCCGCTGCTCCATGGCTTCAAATAGCGGGTAAATGGGATTCTTATCATCCGTGAATCGAGCGGATCCCCGTACTCAGATATGTCGATGGAAATTAATTCGCGCGCGCCCGACTTGCCCGGAAGTACCTGAGTGGCGGTGATCTCCACAGGCACCTCCGTGCCCTCCTCTGCGACCGCCTTGATCCGATGGGCAAAGTACTCCATCATCAAAGCCAGATTGGCGAAGGTCTGCTCACTTGTGCCGGGATCTGCGGAAGGAACGAGATGGCTGATCCGCCGTTCGAGTTCAGAACCGCGAAGAAAACGCCACACAAAATGATGCCCTTGTCCCGTGATGAGATGCAGCGGACGAATCCCCCAGTCGGTGAGGAGTTCCTCGATTTTCGCGACAACCGGTGACTGGAGACTAAAAGCGCGCCAGGGATCCGTGAAAGCTGCGGCCGGGTCATCGTGATTGACGTATTCGATGTCGAGATGCACGATAATTGATCGAGTGTCGAAGAGCGACCTTGCAAGAGCAGCCTCGTTGCTCAAGAGCCGGTCAAGCTCCGTGACGGGCCATCTCTCGACACGGGAAGGGGTTTCGGAATCACATCGGGCGAGATACACGCAAGTCGATGTTGTCAGGTCCCGTCCTCCCAAAAACTCAATAATCCGCTCACGAACCGGCCCATCCGAGAGACGGATATCCTCGATGCAATCATCTTCTCGAGTAGGTTCAAACTCCATGACCCCGGGACAGGGTAGCATCCCCTCGCCGCCCTTAACCATATCCCATAAAAGAAGCATGATGACAAGCCTATCCTTTTCAAAGGCGCCCTCTATTCCCAAGAGGGTATTGACTTACCGACCGGAAAAAGGCAACCTTTCGACCTAAGCTCATGCTTGAGTTCTCTGACGCCAGTTATCGATTTTTTCCGGCAAAACCATCTCCCTTTCTCATCCGGGTGGGGCGAACGCTCAACCGGCACTTCATCGTCCCGGGAGTCAACCACCTCGTGAAAGAGCTTCAAATTGAAGGAGATGCCGACGCTCTAATCGAATGCCGCAGCAGGGGCGAACGACTCCTCTTTGTCATCAATCACCCGACCCACAGCGACCCGCAGGTCATTACCGAAGTGCATCGCCGGCTCGGGCAGCCCTCGTGTTTTATGGCTGCCTACGACGTGTTTCTCCGAAATCGTTTTGCCGCTTGGAGTATGCAAAAACTGGGCAATTTCTCGATTGATCGCGAGGTTGGAGACCGCAAAGCGATGACTGCGGCCATAGACATCCTGACAAAGGGCGAATACGCCCTCAATATTTTTCCGGAGGGAAATGTTTATCTCACCAACGACCGTGTCACCCCCTTCCTGGACGGCACCGCCTTTATTGCCCTTAAAGCGCAACACGCACTCGACGACACTCCGGTAAAGATAGTCCCCGTTTCGCTCAAATTCACCCACCTCACCACCCCGCGCGAAGCCGTTACGCAGCGAATGTTGCAACTAGGTGCTCATAGCGGCTACACCTTTGCCCCCGGCTCGACCTTCGACCCCATGAGTTCAATGTTCGGGCTGGGACAGCACATCCTGAAATCGTACCTGAAGAATAATGGATTCAAAGAGGAAATGACGAGTCACGGAAGTTCCGTCTACGAAACCCTCGAGCGCTTTGCCTTCAGTCTCGTCAATGATCTGGAAGACTCCCTCAACCCCGGATTGCAAAAAGAGGTAGGTCTTGCCGAGCGCATCCGCAAAATTCGTTCAACGATCCACCAGATGAGGACCGATTCGTCGGCAAAGGCCCCTCAGGAAATCAACAAGCACTCAGAACGGGCGATTCTCGCTTTCCGGATTCACGGCTACCTGACCCCCTACCTGACAGAACACCCTACGATCGACCGCTATGAGGAGACCGTGGAACGAATCGCGGAAGACCTTTACTCCCGCACCATGCCGCGTACCGGACCGAGAAGAGCCATTGCCCGGATCCATTCACCGATCGACGTAAGATCCTACTTCGAGCGAGCCGGTGGAAAAATCCGCAACGCCGTAACCCCTCTCACCCGTGAAATGGAGGCGACGGTGCAGGCTGGAATCACGGCAATCAACCTCGCCAACGACGCTCCCGGCGCCACCCTCGTCCATGAAGCGCCTTGATCCTCACTTCCGCATCAGATACGCAAACAGATCCCGCAATTCCTGATCGCTCATTCCGACGACGAGACCGGGCGGCATCAGAGAAATCGGCGAAGCTTCGAGGGTCTCCATCTCAGCCCGGTCAAGCAGGGAGACCTGCCCCGCAAGATCACGCAGCGTCACAGTTCTCGGCGATTGATCCTGCATCAGCCCGATCACTTTTCGCCCGTCCTTCATCGACGCGACATAGTTGAGATATCCCTCCCTCAATTCGAGGCTCGGATTGACCATGGACGGGATCCAGAAGTCGAGGTTCTGACGCTCATAGCCCGTAAGGTCGGGACCGATCTTCATGCCTTCTCCAAAGAGTTGATGACAAATCGCACAACGCGCCGTGAAGAGGACTTTCCCGGCCCCCTCGCTTCCTTTTGCCCCCGCGAGAACTCCTTTGATCCGCAACGATTCCGCCCCGAGGTCAATGCCCCCGGAGCCAGCCACGATGCCGGGCCAGTACTTTTGAATACGGGCGTTCAAGGCGGCATCCTTATGCTCCAACATCAACTGAACGACATCCGAACCAAGGTCCCGGGATTTGATCACCGCCTTGTCAACCTCATCCATCATCAGGCTGGCCCATTTCAAGCGGCCCGCCAGAACCCGCTCCGCCGTTGATCTCACGCCATGCTCGGCAGGCAGAGTGGATCCATAGCGGGCGATGATGCCGCTCGGGATAGCATCGTCATCAAAACGAGCGAGAGCCTGCAAAGAGACCCGCTTCAAAGCGCTCTCCTGGTCAAGTCCGAGAATCTTGATCAGTGTGCCGACGACGGCCCTGTCTCCGCCCGCACCGAGTTGCCGGACCAGTTCAGCCCGAACTCCCCCCGGCAATTTCGAATCCAATACCGCCCGTTGCGCTTCGACCAGAGCCGTGGCATCGCCGCTCTTCAACCGCAGGACAAGCCCACTGTCGCCGAGCGTCGCTGAATAGGACTTTAAAGCCTGCGTTAGTGACTCCGGCAAGGTTGGCATTGGAATGCCTTCGAAGGCGGATTGCAGCGCCTCCAGTAATTTCGATTTTGTAGTCTCATCCGGCGCGTGCTGAAGGAGCATTTCGCAACTGGCGAAATTCACGGGGCCGCCGGCGATGGCGTAGCGTTTCATGAGCCGGGCCAAAAGCCACTCTTTTACGATAGGATTCGCCCATGGCTCGGGCCTGGAGAGCCATGAGGCAATCTCCGCACGACCCGTCTCCGCCTGCGCTTCGAGTGCCCACCAGATCATGAGCGGCTGATGCGGATCTTTGATATCTTCCGGATGATGCACCAGTCCGTCGATGATCCCCATGGCCACCGCCGCCGGAAGTCGTTTCGCGGTAGAAGCAAGCTGCACCCGAACCTGCACATCGGTCTCACTGATGGCCAGATCACTCAGCGCCGTCGCGAGAGATCCGGAGGCCGTTTTCCCATCTCCGATCAGTCTGGCGACCCATCTCCTGATCCGGCTGTCCGAGTGAGTAAGCCACTTCGCGGAAAGCTCCTCTGTAAGTCCACCCAGAAGATTGAGCGCCCACAAAGCTTCGAGCGAAGACTGCCCCTCAGCCGAATTAACAAGGGCGATCAACTCCCCGCTCACCGACGCATCACGGCGCCAACCGAGTTCAAGGACGGCGCGCCGACGGACGATACGATTGGGGTGACTGAAAAGATCGATCAGCTCATCGTATGCCCGTTTGCTGAGATCCCCTGCTTTATAGGCCGGGCTGCTTCCAGCCGGCTGCAGACGATAAATCCGTCCGCTCGTTTTATGCCAGTCATCGATCGGGCGAACATGACTGAGACGGCTGTCAT
>JAGNMT010000579.1 GCA_017991025.1 Verrucomicrobiales bacterium | reverse complement strand
GTATAAAGCGGAAGAAGGGTCACATCCCAACCGAGTTGTGAAAGCCCCGCCGCAAGGGCGTTGTCCCGGAGGCAACTGCCGCAGTACATGCCTCCCGCTCCGGCGGTGATGTAGACGATTTTGGGGTGTTCGTTCACGCGTTACTCGTTTTCCCGAGTGTCAACGCTAAGACATCATAGCGCCAGTAAAACTCGTTTTTCCCGGGACATGTTACGACGTAGACTGGTGGACCTCTCTCATGAAATTGACCCTTCTCTCCCCTGCCCTTCTCTCCCCTGCCCTTCTCGCCCTCGTCACAGTCTCCGTCTCCGCCGACGCCTGGCCGCAGTGGCGGGGGCCGGAACGAAACGGAGTCAGCCAATCGCAAGACAAACTGCCTGAGATGCTGAGCGAAGAAAACGCACCGAAAAAACTCTGGGAGACGACCGAAGAAATTCCCAGCGACCACTATGGCGGCCACGGCAGCGTCTCAGTATCGGGCGGTCGGGTTTTTCTCTCCGTGGTCTGGCATAAAGACGAACCCACCGAAACTCGCCGCATTGATGGCGATGTCCTCTCCTCCCTCGACTATCGCGGCACCGGGTCATTGCCGAAAGAGATCGTCGAGAAGATGGAGACGGACCGCATCAATCTTAGCCGTCGTCTTCGCGGCGAAGAACTGGATCAGTGGGCGCAGAAATGGGTCGATGACAATATCGACGAAAAGACAAAACTCTCGCTCGGCGGCTGGATTATTTCCCGTTTCAAAAAAGGACCAACCGCGATCCCCCTGAGTGTTTACGAAACCCTCACGACCGCCTCAAAAGAAATCTTCCCGAATCAGCAGGCCATGGAAGCCTGGGTCACGGCGCAGAATTTTGAAGCCGCGATCCGCGACCAGATCATCGCGGCAGTTCCCAACACCAGGAAAGTCGCCGAAGATGTCGTCATCGCGCTCGATGCGACGACCGGCACTCAGGCATGGCGCTTTACGGCCCCCGGTTTCCCGAGTGGCCGGGGATCATCCAGCACCCCGGCAGTCGTAGACGGGCGCGTCTACGCGGCACTCAGCGAGCATCTTTATTGTCTAGAAGCCGCCACAGGCAGGGAACTATGGAAGGCCCCTCTCACCGGTAAAAAAGGCCCCGCCTCATCGCCCCTCGTCTTGAAAGGGAAGGTCCTCCTGCAGCAGAATTTCCTCTCCGCTCTTGATGCCGTCACCGGTGCCGCACTCTGGAAGAACGAGGAAGTCAAAGGATCGAATCCATCCCCTGCCTCATGGAAGGACATCGTGATCTGCAACTCACAAAAGGAGGTCGTCGGGGTGAATCTCGAAACCGGCCTGACCCTTTGGAAGGTTCCCGGCGGCGGCGACGGGACGCCGGTCATCTCGGGTGATCATCTTGTCGTGAGCAGTACCTTTGACGGGAAAAACATCATTGCCTACGCGTTGACCCCCGAAGGACCAAAAGAGCTCTGGGCCCATGGCTTCCTCGCGCAGCGGTATTGCGACAGCCCCATTATCTTCGAGGGTGCCGTGTATCATCTCGGGAGTGATCGGCACCTGTGTCTCGATCTCGCCACCGGCGCAGTGAAGTGGGAACGTCCCGCCCAGTCTTCCATCTCGTCACCGATTCTGTCGGACGGAAAACTGCTCGTCTACGAGAACAGGGGTGGGTTTGTCAGTCTCATCAAGGCGTCATCCGGGGACTACACTGCTCTCGGGCGCGCCAAGGTGGGAGCCCTCTACTGCGCCTCGCCCGCGATTGTGGGGAAGGACCTTTTCCTGAGAACCGCGAAGACCGTCGCCGCCTATCGATTCGAGTGAGAATTAGACATCGGCTCATGCATTGGAGCCTTTTTCAAACGAGAATATCCTTCACAACGTGCGCTTCCTCCACCCCGGTGAGGCGCTGTTCGAGGCCCTGAAAGGGATAGGTAAAACGCCGGTCGTTGATACCGAGGCAGTGCAGAATTGTCGCATTGAGATCGTTGAGGTGAACGGAGTTCTCAACGGCGTTGTAACTGAAGTCATCCGTCTCGCCGTAGGTGATACCGCCTTTGACGCCTCCCCCCGCCATCCACATGCAGAAGTTCTTCGGATGATGGTCGCGTCCGTAATTGTCTTTTGTCAGGGTGCCCTGCGAGTAGACAGTGCGTCCGAACTCGCCACCGAAAACAACGAGCGTGTCCTCGAGAAGCCCCCGCAACTTGAGGTCCTTGATGAGCGCAGCGGTTGGCTGATCGACATCACGGCACTGCCCGGCAATGAGCTTCGGGAGACTGCCATGCTGATCCCATCCGCGGTGAAGGATCTGCACGGTCCTCACCCCGCGCTCGGCGAGACGCCGCGCCATGATCGCACTGTGAGCATAGCTCCCAGGCGTCTTCACATCGGGTCCGTACATGGCCAGCGTCGCCTCACTTTCCCCACTGAGATCGGTCAGTTCCGGCACGCTCGACTGCATCCGGAACGCCATTTCATACTGGGCAATACGTGTCTGTGTTTCCGGATCGCCGAGACGCTCGTGATGACGCTGATTGAGCCGCCCCAGCGCATCGAGCATCGTGCGCCTGTCATCCGAATTCACCCCTGGAGGGTTCTTCACATACAACACCGGATCTCCCGATCCACGCAAGGCGACGCCATCGTACTTTGTCGGGAGAAAGCCGCTGCTCCACATCCGGGTGAAGAGGGCCTGAGCCTGACTCTCTTTCGGGAAGGTCGGTGTAAAGACAACAAATGAAGGCAGATCGTTGCTTTCGCTCCCGAGCCCATAGCTGATCCACGAGCCGAGACTCGGCTTGCCCGGGACCTCGCTGCCGGTCATGACGAAAGTGCAGGCGGGATCGTGATTGATCGCATCGGTGCGCACTGTCTTGATCATCGCGATGTCGTCCGCGATGCCCTGCATGTGAGGGACGAGTTCGCTCATCCACATGCCGCTCTTACCGCACTGGCTGAATGCGAATTTGCTTGGTGCCACCGGCAACCGCGCCTGACCACTGGTCATCGTCGTGATGCGCTGCCCTTTCCGGATCGATTCGGGGAGGTCCGTGTCAAAGAG
>JAGNMT010000578.1 GCA_017991025.1 Verrucomicrobiales bacterium | reverse complement strand
GATCGTCACTCCTCTATCGTTCTGCCTTTAAGCCAAAATCCATGAAACCCTCTCTTTTTCCGAACCGTCGTGCCTTCCTCCGCAACACCGCCCTTACTGCAGGTGGCATTTTTGTCCCTAATCTCCTGATCAGTCAGGAAGGTGGCGGGAAAAAGCTCAATGTGGCCGGCATCGGCGGTGCCGGTGGCAAAGGTGCCTCTGATATCGCCATCGCCGGTGAAGCCGCCAACGTCGTCGCCATCTGCGACATCGACCGTACCCGTCTCGCCGATGCCGCCAAGAAGTATCCCGGCGTGAAAACTTTCGAAAGCTTCCGGGAGATGTTCGAAACCATGGGAGACAAGATCGACCTTTGCACCGTCTCCACGCCTGACCATGCCCATTACCCGGCAGCGATGGAGGCGATCAAGCGCGGCAAACACGTTTGTGTGCAAAAGCCCCTCGTGAACCGCATCTGGGAAGCCAATGAACTCCACGAGGCCGCTAAGAAGAAGGGCGTAAAGACCAATATGGGCAACCAGGGGCACACCAAAGAAACGATCCGCCAATTGCGCGAGTCGATGGCCGTCGGCATCGTGGGCAACGTCAAAGAGATTCACGTCTGGACCAACCGTCCGATCTGGCCGCAGGGAAATGACGCCAAGGCGATCTACTCGGGCCAAAAAGACGCCAAGCCCCGGAAAAAGGATGCCACCTCCGCTCCCGAAGCCGCCGGGGCGATCCCGGCCAATGTCAATTGGCAGAGCTGGCTCGCGCAGTGCCCTGACGCCCCCTACATCCCCGGATTACACCCCTTCGCCTGGCGCGGCCACCGCGAGTATGGTGCCGGCGCGATGGGTGACATGGGCTGCCATATCATGGACGGTCCCTTCTGGGCCTGCGATCTCGGAGAGCCCTACAAGCTGGAAGCCGAAGTGGGTGAACTGACCGACGTCTCCTGGCCCGCTTGGTCTCACGTCATCTGCTACTTCAAACACGCCAAATACGGCGAGATCACCCTCCACTGGTACGAAGGCAAAAAGGACGGTGCCGCGGTCAAGCCGCCCCGTCCGGATAAACTGGCCGCCGATCAGGATTATGACAAAATGGGCGGCGGTTTCATGATCATCGGTGACGAGGACACCATTCTCAATGCCGGAGACTACTGCGAGAACCTTACAATCGTGGGCAACAAGACCAAAATCGACCAGTTCTTTAAGGAGACCCCCAAGACAATCGAGCGTTCCCTTGCCCCCGACAAACCGCAGCTCGAACTCGTCCGGGCCATTGAGCAGGACAAGACAGCCGGCAGCAACTTCGACTATTCCGTTCCGCTGACCAAGCTCTGCCTCTTCGGTAACCTCGCCATCGCCAATCCCGGAAAAGTCATCAACTGGGACGCAGCGACCCAAAAAACCGACAACGAAGACGCCAACAAGCTCATCAAGCGTGCCGCTGTCCGCAGCGGCTGGGAATACAGCGCTGCGACGACTTGATTCCTGTCACTCAAATCGCGATCATTGAGGGGTGAGGATATCCACTAGGGTCCACACCCCCATGTGTGGCTCACGGACTTTCGGGCCATCGGCGGTCTCTACCACCGTGGCCCGGCGGTCCTCGTCACTGACAAGCAGCAGCGTGTGTTCACCGACTAGACACAGACCTTCGACTTTGCTCGTGAACGACAAGGGCCTACCGTCCGAATCAATCCCTGACACCGGCACGATTTTTGGTAATTCGAGGCCGTCGCCAGTCGTCAGCGCCAGGAGCCACGAGCCGTTTCCGGTGTCTTTCTCTTTTGTGGTCTCCGTTGTCGCTTCCTCCCAACTGGCAACCGCCCAGACAATACCGCGGCCGGCATCGTATTCCAGAGAGCTCAGGCCCAAACCTACTCCTGTGATACCCGCCGCCCCCAGTTGCTCTGGCGAGGCATCGAACACTTTCCGGAATTCCGGCCGGATGGCGATACGCCCGTCCTTTTCTTCCCATTCCGTCTCCAGCACCGTAAAACGGCAGCGAAAATCCTCCGGCTTCCGGCCGTCTTTCCCCGACTCCCGCACCCCGAACCACAGTCGATTACCGGGGAGCGCGGCCAGTCCCTCGATCTTGAAATAGGGAGGACCCTCCGGCCATTCCGAGTCCTTGAGGGCGGCCCGGATCGGCTCGCGCAACACGATGCTGCTGGTGCCTTCATCCCGCGTCGTGGCGTTCAGAATCACCGTTTCACGCATATCATTGCCGCGCCAGGCGATCACGATATTGTAAGGGTCGGCCACTTTCGTTTCGGGCACAAACCGATCAAAGGCGGTGCAGGCAAAACGCAGGCCGTTTTCCGCGAGAGCCGTCGCTTCGATCTTCTGCGTGAGCCGGAATGCCGGTGCCATCACCGGAATCGCATCGCTCCAGGGAACGACGCATTTCTCCGTCAGTCTCGCCAACGGAATCTGCACGACACTCGACAGTGTTGTCGAAGGTGAGGGCTTATCCCCCGTGAACCACACCCACTTGCCGTCCGTGGCGACCGCTGAGGATTCAAAATAGACGAGATCACCGCTCTGGTTCCTTTTCCCCGCCGGGTAGCCTTCAAAAACGCCCTGCCGCAGGACCCGAACCGACAGGTCCTCCGCCGGTGCCGCGCCAGCCATCAACAGGCAAATTACCAGCGTCCGTGAAAATGGAAAGACCCGACCCCTGATATCGCTCCGCATAAGGGCATTATTGACCTTTGAGGGCGGACTGTATAGAAAATATCTCGTCCCGGCCGCAAGGTGGAGGCCAGGGCTTACACGCCAAAATCACGGAGAAAAACATTCCCGTGTCTCCAATCCAAAAAGAGCGGGCAGGAGAATGGGGGAAAAGGAATAATTTTGAGCCGGTTCAATTTGAAAAACTTCAGTCCTTTGCCCCCCTGCCCCTCCGTCCCTCCGTCCCTCAAATCAGCTCCGCAATCGGTGATCCGCCATCGACGAGCGGAACAGGGCGACCGCCATGATCGGGGAATGACAGGCGGTGATCGATCCCGACAACATGATAGATCGTCGCGAGGACATCAGCGGGCGAAAGAGCGCGCTCCACGGGAT
>JAGNMT010000577.1 GCA_017991025.1 Verrucomicrobiales bacterium | reverse complement strand
CTGCCCGACGAGGAGGAAAACGAAAAGCTCCAGGATCGGAATCGTGAGGAAAAGGATGAGTAATCGCGCAAACATGGAGGAGATGGTCGGAGATTAGAGTCGCCGGGAAGGGGCTTCGTTCAACTTTAGCGGGATCACGCGGATTCTTCGGGAATGTCGCGGCAATGCTTCAGTCGATACCCGCCGTCCACCGGGAGTAATGTTCCCGTGACATAATCAGAATCCGAAGAAGCGAGGTAGACGGCTGCTTTGCCAATGTCCTCCGGAGTCCCGAGTCGGCCCCAGGGGAGTTTCCGACCCTCTGCGGCGATGGTTTCATCATTGTAATGCGAGCGTTCACCGGGTGTGTCGATCCAGCCCGGCTCGATCACATTGACGTTGATGTGGTGCTCGAAAAGTTCGACCGCCATCGTCTGCATCATGGAATTGAGTCCGGCTTTCGCCGCACTGTAGGCGAGGCAGCGGGCATTGGGGATGCGGGCGAGGACGCTGGAAATAAAAATGATTTTCCCCGGCTTGCCCTTAGCCACCAGGTGACGGGCGACGAGCTGACCCATGTGGAAACTCCCGAGGAGCGCGGACTTAAGGATGCCTTCGAAATCGGCCGGATCGTAGTCAAGGAAATTAGCGCGCCGGTTGTAGGCGGGAACACCAACAAGAATGTCGACGGTGCCGAAGTGGGAGCAAGTCGCCGCGACGGCAGTCTCGCAACCCTCGCGGGAAAAAGTGTCGGCCTCGATCGCGAGGCAGGAAACACCGGTTGCGCGAATGGTCGCCGCCGCCGCAGCGAGCTCCGGGCTCCCGGGTCGGTCGACCAGCACAAGGGAGGCCCCTTCTTTGGCCAGTTCCAGCGCACACCCCAGGCCGATCCCACGGGCTCCGCCGGTTACGATAGCAATTTTGTCCTGTAATTTCATCTCGATCGCGAATCTAGCGCAAGGGATGCGGGGACGGAAGAACTCAATTGCGTGCAAATATGGGATCTCTGCCTTGACCGTGGCGGGATTCCGTTGAATCTGGTGGGGTGAATCAGGAACATCTCTCCCAGCTGAAGGCCGCGATCCGCGACGTGAACGACTTCCCGAAACCTGGAATCGTGTTTAAAGACATCACGCCCATTCTGGGTAGCGGGGAACTTTTTCGCTTCACGATTGATGAGTTCATAGCAGCGATCGGAGAGAAGAAGCCGGACAAGATCGTCGGTATTGACGCGCGGGGCTTCATCTTTGGCGCGGCGATGGCGGACCGGCTCGGGGTGGGTTTTGTACCGGTCCGGAAGAAAGGCAAATTGCCCTGGGAAACCAACGGCGTTTCCTACTCGCTCGAATACGGAGAGGCGCATGTCGAGATTCACAAAGATGCGGTGCTGCCGGGAGAGCAAGTCGTCCTCGTCGATGACCTTCTTGCGACGGGCGGAACGGCCGGAGCCGCGTTGAAGCTGATCCAGGGACTCGGTGGCGAGGTGATCTGTCTCCTTTTTCTCATCGAGCTGGAATTCCTCGAGGGAAGAAAGAATCTCGACACCAGTGTTCGCACCGAGGCGCTCCTGACGTATTGATTCCGTAGCGGGCGGTTTTCTCCGAACCGGGAACGACGATCATGAGTTACGAGAGCGACATTTTGCGGGATTGGTATTTGCTGTTTCACTATGGTTCACCGGAGGAGATTCTCCATGGAGTGGGTTTCGATGCTTCCGGTCTCCCGGCCCGGTGTCTGCAATTCCCGGTGACGACCGTGGAAGCTGCGAGGCTGAACGGACCGATCTTCCGCGCGCTCGATCTCGGTTGTGCGGTGGGACGCTCAACGCTGGAGCTTTCCCGGAATGTCGACGAGGTGATCGGAATTGATTTCTCGGCCAGCTTCATTGAGGTGGCCGGGCGGATTCGGAGCGGCAAGCAGGTTTCGTATCGCCGATTTGGTGAAATGCATCTTCCGGAAACGCTGGAGGTCAGGCTTCCCGCCGGAGTGAACCCGGTTCGGGTCTCGTATGAGGTAGGCGACGCGATGGATTTGCGGGAGGATCTCGGTGACTTTGATCTTGTCCACGCCGCGAACCTGCTGTGTCGGCTTCCGGAGCCACTCCGGTTCCTGGATCGCCTGCCCGGGCTCATGAAATCGGGAGGGCGGCTTGTTGTCGCGACGCCGGCGACGTGGCTCGAGGAGTATACCCCGGTGGAAAATCGTCCGGTCGGGGCGACGCTGGATTTTCTAAAAGATCATCTCAGTGGGACTTTTGATCTCATTTCTGTCGAAGAGATTCCTTTTCTCATTCGGGAGCATCAGCGAAAGCTGCAACTCAGCACTTCGCAGACGAGCGTGTGGGTGCGGCGATAAACCCGCTAAAAGCCGGGCAGCATTTCCATGGCCTCAGGCCCCTGATGACGGGAGAGATGATGAAGGGGATTGAGGCATCGAAAGACGGACAAATCCGCGACCGGAGCGTTGAAAAGATCGCGGGGATCTTCGCCTTTAAAAAGGCATCGAATGCAGCAGGCTCAAGCAGGGCAGGAATCCGGGGGTGAATGAACGCGAGCGTTGGGGAGGCTTCGCGGGTGATCATGGAGTAGGTCGGGCCGGAATCACCGTTTTCCCGGAGTCCTGTCGCCCAGAGGAGCTCATCACGGTGCTGCGACTGGAACGCAAAGGTCTGCTTGGCGCCGGGTGGACCGCTCCATTCGTACCAGGTCGAGAGGGGGATGAGGCAGCGCTGCATTTTCCGCCAGGGCAATGACGACTGGCCATCGAGTTTGTCGATGCGGGCGTTATTGACGGCGGGATTATAGTGGCGCGCGAAACCCCGGTGCCTTATTTCGGCCACCGGGAGGTTGTCCCGAGGAGAAACGACAAGTCCCGGGTCGGTTTTGCGGATACCGAAGGGCTTTTCCGGCATTTCCAGCACGTCGGCAACAGTTGGCTCCCAGGCATAAAATCGACGCCTGCCTTGCCGGGCCGATGTCGTAGAGGTTGCACATGGGGCTGACCCGGGGATCGCCCTTGTTGAAAAACAAAACAGGGTTAGGCCATGGACCTAACCCTGCTCGGGGTAAAAAATTGAACGCGATGA
>JAGNMT010000576.1 GCA_017991025.1 Verrucomicrobiales bacterium | reverse complement strand
GGCCGCGACTTTTTTGACGATGAAATCTTTGATCTGGTTGCTCTGCTTCGCGACGTCCTTGTCACCGCTCCCGACTATGGTCTCATAACCGAGCTTTGCCCCTTCGCTCGTGATGCGATCGCCGATGACTTTAAAAAACGGATTATCCAGCGTCAGGAGAGAAACGCCGATCAGGCCACGACTTTTCGTTTCCGGCTCGGGTTCCTCGTTGCATGCGGAAAAAGACAGAGCCAACAGGGTTATGAGCGGGAGTAAAAAGAGTCTCATCGCGACCGATTTTGACGGGACGTGATCCTTCCCGCAAGCCCAATCAGCGATCATTTCCGCAAAATGTGATCCCTAATCAATGCGGCCCGGCCCGTCATCGAGAAATTCGACATCCCCACCGTGAAGACCCGGTCCGCTCCAGCGACCAAATTCTTGTCTCTGGATTCGCATCACTCGAATGCCGGAAGTTACACCACATTGGTTAGCAATGAAGGGGATGCCGCCCCCGGAAGGCGGAAAAGCGGATTGACGGAAATCCGTCTTTCCGTATCGTTTTCACATGAAGACCACCATCGATATTCCCGAGCCACTCCTAAAAATGGCCAAGATACGGGCGATCGAGCTGGGGCAATCCCTGAAGCAGGTTGTGTTGACCGCTTTGGAGAATGAGTTGGAAGCAACGGGAAAAGTCGCTGAAGCCCCGGAGTCCTATTGGGCCAATCGGAAGATGAATCCGGAATTCAAGCGACTGATGGAATCAGGGAAGATGAGGCTAACTCCCGGAAATAGGACCATTGATGACATCGTGGCCGATATCAAAGGAGATCCTGACTTGTGATCTATTGCGACACCAGCTACTTAGTTCGCCTCTATCTCACCGAGTCGGGCAGCGCGGAAGTAAGAGCATTATGCTCCGGCAATTCCGTGGCATCGTCCGTCCACTCCCTCGCAGAAGTCCCTGCAGCCTTTCATCGGGCCTATCGCGAAGGCAGACTCCCTGCAAAGGTCTTCGCTGCTGCATTAAGTCAACTGGAGACCGACCGCTCCCGAAATTCCATCGCGTGGCTCGATCTCCCGAAGCCCTTGCTTGAGGGGATGTCTGCCTGCTACGCATCCATGCCCGCGACTGCGTTTCTCCGCGCTGCTGATGCTCTGCACCTCGCCTGTGCGGCGGCAAACGGCTTTAATGAGGTCTACTCCAACGACCGCCACTTCCTCGCCGCCGCCCCGCACTTTGGCTTGAGGGGCATCAATGTCATTCCTGCGTGACTCGGCAAACCCGACCCCGAAATTCGAGGCAGGTTCCGAAGACGGGACAATCCGGCCAATTCCGCAGGGACAAGACGTGGTGTTAAACCCGCTCACCAACCCAATAAACGCACCACGGCGGATCGCAGTGCCGTTTCGATGATGGCCGCTTCCCCGTGCGAGACAGGTATGGTCACTTTGCGCAGGGTCTTGTCGCTCTGCTCCTGCCGTGAGAGACTCATCAGATAGGGTGCCCTTTCGGGATCGGTCTGATAGGTGAGTTCGAAGGCGCTGTTGGCGCGCTCGGACTGATGAAAGAGCTTCGTCTGTGCCTGCCGCCCCTGCAAAGTGGCAAGGACATTGCCGATATCGACGAGGCCCCATTTCATCGTGATCTTGCGATCCCAGTCGAACTGCTTTTCCCTGGACTGGGCAGCTCCTTCAACAAAGACGCAGGACTTTTCCCGATTCAACTCAAAGCGGATGACCCCGCCACTGCCCCGCCCGTTCGGTTTGTAGATCGCGTAATCGAGGGCCGTCTTCCCGCTGCCACCACCGGTGGGACGAGCGGATTCATCAGCTGACTCTGGAGAGGAAAAGGAGGATTCGTTGCGGGTATTCATCTCGGCACTCTTCAACGTTCAAGAGATGGCGGGCGAAGGCTTGCCATCCTCACCGTGTTAGCGCCGGGCGTGGTCACGGAGGAGGCCTGCGATTGACAAATCCTCGTCGATATCAGGCCAGTGAATTCCTAGAGGTGACAGTTCGACCTTGGAGCGGCTATCAGGCGAAGCCCCTTCCAGACGCGGATAGTCGGAGCATGGGAACGAAAACTCGAATCCGCTGCTCATCGTGACAATGATGTTGCCATCTGCGTGGCGGGCGGAGATTGGTGTGTCAATTAAAGTGTTCATGCCATTTCTGAATGATAAGCTCTCGGTGCTCGCTTGCCAAGTCCTCTGCTTTAGGCCGCGTTGTGTGTGATGGTGTCATGATCTGACTGCAAGAAAGCCAGAATCTGCTCGCGACTGAAAGGCCAACGTGTGCCGTCCTCTCCCCAATCGTGCTGGAAGAATTCCATGACCTGAACCGCAGGCCAAGGGCCGAGTGAAGTCTTGTAGTCGGGAAAGGCCGACTGAATCTGCCGCCAATCGTCGTAGCGCCGCTTGGTGAGAAGCATCCGCGACTCGCAGTAAACAATGTGGAAGAGTGTTTCATCGTTCGTGCTCGCAGTGCGCGTGAACGTTTGAGGAATCTCAGCCCGATCAGAGGGCGTGACTCCGATCGGAGTGTAGGGATTCGAATTCGGAAAGTCAACCGACTCGCGACGGGATCGGGCTTGAGATCTCCTGCTTGTTCGCTTCGTCGGCTCGCTTTTGCCGAATCAGCGTCGATCCGACAGTGATCGTCACTATGAAAAAATAGAATGCGAGAATCACCAGCACCCCCACTCCGGTCACTACCGTCCATCGCTGTGAGAAGTCATTGTCAGACTTCTGTTCCATCCATACCGAGAACACGACCCAAGCGCCAGGAATCAAGAGCCACAACATACCCCAATTGCGGAGAAGCCGAACCCACCAATCCCATAACTCCGGTGCATCGGGGTATCCGAGAATCTTGAGCTTTGTCGCAAAACACATCCAGCCTGCCACGACTACGGTGGATTGAAGCGTGCAGAGGACTGTTTGAGTCGTATACTCGCGAATCAGGCCCATTTTCTAAAGCGATTGAGGTAGGGACGCCCGTTACCGGACGCCCCCCTCGCAGATCCCGGCGTGCGGAACTACCGCACCGGGCTCCTCGGGGAGGCGCGCACTCGGAACCAGCG
>JAGNMT010000066.1 GCA_017991025.1 Verrucomicrobiales bacterium | reverse complement strand
CCCGGAGACTGGCAGGATTTACCCAACGTCGTCCGCTGTTTCATGCCCGATCTTAAAAACCGCGACGGTTCGGTAGATTTCATCCTGGGCTGGGATTCCAAGGATCGGACCGAAGCGAAGCCCTTTGTGCGCGTGATTTCCGATTTCGTCCCGCCATCTTTGGAATCGGTCGGAACCATCAACCGGTGACCGCCCCCTGAACTCGGGAATTCGTGTCCATAGTTTGCGTCCGACGCCACCCGCGGGATGTTTACCACAGAAGACAACATTTCCGTTTTGAGTCCGCTGTATTGACGACCGGTGATACTGAACGAGTGAAGTTGCTCACGCTCCCCGCCGCTTTGCACAACTCCGATCAAAACGTCGGCGATATCGAAGAACATTTTCTCCGTCAACAACCGCACCCCCGCCCATTCCCGAACCCGAACATAACAACGAAGAGAGTTGAGTCCATGACCCGACAGGGTTAAGCTCGACACATGAAACTCGATCGACGCCATTTTCTCTCCACCTCCGCCGCCGCCCTCACTTCGGGAAGCTTTCTCTCCGCCTGTTCCGAGACGGCAAAAGAGGTGGTGGTCACCAAAGAATCCCCCTTCCACATTTCACTGGCTCAGTGGTCGGCTCATAAAGCCCTGAAGGCCGGCGAACTCGACAACTTCGATTACCCGAAATTTGCGAAGGAGAAATTCGGGATTAGCGCGGTCGAATGGGTAAACCAGTTCTTTTTTGTAGAAGATACCAAACTGGGCTACCAGCCAAAAGACCGGGCCTACCTCGCGGAGATGAAGAAGCGCTGCGAAGATCTGGGTGTCACGAGTGTCCTCATCATGTGTGACCGCGTCGGCAACCTCGGTGATTCCGACGATACCAAACGCACCGCCGCCGTCGAGGGACACTACCAATGGCTTGATGCCGCCAAGTTTCTCGGCTGCCACAGCATCCGTGTCAATGCTGCGTCCGATGCCACCCTCAATCCCGAGCAGCAGGCCGACCTGTGCACCGAGGGCCTGCGTCGCCTCTCGGAACACGCTAAGCCCATGGGCCTCGGTGTCATCGTCGAAAACCACGGGGGCCTTTCCTCGAACGGAGCCTGGCTCGCCAGCGTCATCAAGAACGTCGGGCTCGAGAACTGCGGAACGCTCCCGGACTTCGGGAACTTTTATGTCGCCAAGAATCGCGGTGACGCGGCGAAATGGGAAACAGAAAAAGCGCTCTATGCCGGAGATCCAGCCTACACCGAGGACGCGCAAGGTCTTGGCTATGATCGCTACCAGGGAACCAGGGACCTCATGCCCTACGCCAAAGGAGTCTCCGCCAAATCACATGACTTTGATGCGGCAGGCAATGAGACGCACACCGATTTCGCCAAAATGATGCAAATCGTCAAGGAGGCCGGCTACAAAGGGTATGTCGGGATCGAATACGAAGGCAGTGAACTCGGCGAAGTCGAAGGGATCAAAAAGACCAAAGCCCTCCTCGAGCGGGTCTTTGCGACAATTTGAGGAATAGATGGTTGAGACGAAGGCCGCTTAGTTGAAACTTCTTCTGCCGTAATTCCCGATAATGTCGCGCCAAAAGCCGATTTCAAGGACCGGATGTCCCGCTCCTGCACAGATGGCTGCTGAGCTCAGCCATCTGCCGGGATTCTTCTTTCTGGATTCTTCTTCGTGCGGTGAGGACATCACAGGAAATTGCCATTCCCGATTCTCTCTGATTACCGCCTGCCCGAGGTCGGTCATCAGCGGGAATATCTTTCAGGAGGCTGATATCAAAAAACTCAAATCGGCCTACGAAGTCGCCGTCTCCCCGCAAGCGTCCACCCCTGATCTCGGTTTTCCGAATGCGGGACTCTATGGTTCCATTACTTATGAGGGCGACTTTCTCTTTGGTGAGTATAATGAATTTCTCGTATTCGACCACCAGATGGAGTCATGGAGGGAGGAGGGCGGTCTTTCCTCGCATAGATGTCCCCCAACGGAGGCTGATGAAGTGCGCTCTCGCCCGAAGTTCGACAACGATCTTAACCGGGACCAGTTTTGCCGGCTTGTCGAAAGAGCGAAAGATTCCATCGCGGCGGGAAATATTTATCAGGTGAACCTTTCGCACCGCTTCACCGCTCCGCTTCCAAAAAACTTCGATGCCTTCGCTCTGTATGCAAAGCTCCGCGAGCAGTCACCTGCCCCCTTTGCCGCTTATTCAACCCTGGGAGACAGAATCATCATGTCCTCGTCTCCCGAACAATTTCTCAGCCTCAGTGGACGAATGATTGAGACCCGTCCGATCAAGGGAACGCGCCCGCGATTTCGCGACCGGGAGATGGACGAACGTTCCGCTTACGATCTCATCACTTCCCCGAAGGAGATAGCGGAACTCGTCATGATCACCGATCTCGAACGGAATGATCTGGGGCAGGTCTGCGAATTCGGGTCTGTCGCGGCGACAGAGTTGTTAAAACTGGAGCGGTATGCACAGGTCTTTCACCTTGTCTCAACTATCGAAGGTACTCTACGGCCCGACGTGGGGCATATCGACGCGGTCCACGCCTGCTTTCCCGGTGGCAGTATCACCGGTGCCCCGAAAAAGCGGGCACGGGAAATTATCGAAGACCTCGAACCCTGCCCTCGCGGACTCTACACGGGGGTGATCGGGTGTTTCGGGTTCAATGGCGAAAGCCGTTTTAGCATCGCCATCCGAACCCTCATCGCCGAAGCGGGACAATTGCATTTCCATGTCGGGGCCGGAATCGTTGCTGATTCCGTTCCCGGAAAAGAGTGGGAGGAAACCCTGCACAAGGCGGCTGGAATATTTCAGGCCTGCGAGGCTTACGGAGTCTGATCTTCCGGGTCGACCATCAGATCAGGCCGGTTCGCGAGCGTCCTTTCTTCACGCCGGACCTCCCTCCAGGCGGCTATTGCGGCATGATTCCCTGACAAAAGCACCTCCGGCACGATCATTCCCGCAAAATCGGCGGGGCGGGTGTAGTGAGGCGCCTCAAGGCGTTTACCGTCTCCCGAAAAAGACTCAACCTCGGCAGAGCGCTCGTCTCCGAGAACACCCGGAATGAGTCGAACAATGGCATCGACGACCACGGCGGCGGCAAGGGTTCCATTGGTGAGCACGTAATCACCGATGGAAATTTCCTCATCCACGAGCGCCTCGATGACGCGATGATCGACCCCTTCATAGTGGCCGCAGAGAAAAATGAGATGCTCACAGGTGGAGAGTTCCACGGCCTTCGCCTGACGGAAGGGCTGGCCCTGCGGCGTCAAAAAAATGACTTTCGCCCGCTCCGTTCTTAGAGCAGCTACCGCCGCAAAAAAAGGCTCGGGCTTCATGACCATTCCCGGGCCACCGCCATAGGGCATATCGTCCACCTGCCGGTGTTTGTCCGTCGTGTAATCACGAAGATCGTGAAAGCGGATCTCGACCCTGCCTGCATCGACAGCTCTCCCCATGATACTCGAACTGAGCGGTCCACGGGCGATTTCAGGAAAAATGGTAACAATGTCGATCCTCATCAAAACGGTGACAGCCATGCTAGCCTCATTTCCGAAAACGCGCCAGCGGGGTCAGCGTCGTTTTGCCACCCTCCTGAACCTCTTCGGCAAGGACAACACGGGTCTCCTTAAAATCTCCGATTCTTCCCGTGCTCTCAATCCGTTTCACGCTTCCGGAGAAAGTGACAAAAGCGGAAATTTCGCTCCACTCGCTATCCGATAAACCCAAAAGCCCCTGCGCTTCACTCGCGCCTTCGATCGTATAGTCATCCACCGTTCCTTCCAGAGCATCATCACCACTTCTCCTCGCGACAAAGCTCTTCGCGGAATCCTCAGTCGCACCGGTCAGGGCGGAAATCAGCTCCCAGGGAGCCTCGTTCAGGTCGATAAGCCCATCCGAATGAATCGTAAAATAATCCCGCCAGAACGGCTGGGTTTTTTCCACCTGATCCATGCCGGCGACGAAGAGAAGCTGTTCCAGAGAAGTAAATTCGGCATTTGAGGGAAACTGCGGGTAGTCGAGTCCGGCGTAGTAGGCGTTTTCCGCGCCGTTCGAGAGAGGGTCTGAATTTTCATCGATCCAGTCAGCGATAGAGTCAGTCGCTTTGCTCGCCGCCGCCGCATCGAGTCCCCAGAGAACGAATAATTCGACTGCCACATCCCGCATTTTTGCTTCAGTCAATTCGTTCACCGGCAGCCGCCCTCCCTCATTCGTGATGAGAACCTGAAAGCCCCGCTCAGTTCCAAAGTTCTGAGTCAATGCGACATCACCGGGTTTCACGTCAGGATGGAGCGCGATAGACAATCCGCTCTCGGCCAGCAGGCCCGCCTGGTAGTGGGCTCTCGAAAGTGAGCTCTCGTCCCATGATGCCTGCGACGATTCGTAGAGACCTGCAATGATAAACGTCAATGCCATCACCGCGACAAGGACTAGCAAGAGCGCCATCCCGCGATCGTTCCTGATGCGACGAACTGCTAACTTCATCGATCACCTCCT
This sequence comes from Verrucomicrobiales bacterium, assembly GCA_017991025.1. GTDB lineage: Bacteria > Verrucomicrobiota > Verrucomicrobiia > Verrucomicrobiales > DEV007 > Arctic95D-9. Next base: position 6,840 of record JAGNMT010000066.1, on the reverse strand, counting down.
CCCGAACCAGCTCCACCGCCAGCGCCGCCCGTTCCTCCGGGAGGGCCACCTCCACCTCCGGGAGGACCACCGCCGCCCGGTCGACCTTCGCCACCGCCGCCCGGACGCCCTTTACCACCTCCGGGCCCACCTCTTCCACCACCGCCTTTACCCGCGTCGGGCCGACCTCCACCTCCACCTTCACCTCCGGGACGAACGTCGGTGCCTCCGGCTGGTTGCGCTGTTGTGGTGGAGGAAGTGGTTGGAGTTGTTTGTGTCGTCTCGCCGCTTGACGGATTCGACGCCTGCTCGGGCACTTCAAAGACGACCCTCAGAGGTACCGGGCGGTAACTGTCATCGAAAGAAAAAGCAAGCAGAAGCGGCATTTTCTTATCATCCGTCCACTCATCGATCCAGACCTTCTGCTCTTCATCCCAGAAGTTCCAACTCGCGGCGGTTATCCCGGAAAGAAGCGGCAGCCAATAACGCCCCTCATCATCCGATTGCAGAAAATCATCCTCACTCGCCCCGAAAACCATCCCCGACCCGTCTGCGTCTTCGGGGACAAAATCGCTGCGACTGAGGGCGAGATCAAAAGTCGGCTCACCCCCGGGCGACACTTTACCGGGACGAAGGGAAATGACGGTTTCATCGCTGCTGCCAACAATTTCACCGAAGGTGAATCCGGTGGCACTGTTTCCAATGACGAGCTCCGGGTAGCCGGAAGCGGCTTCCTCTGCGGGCTTCATCGAGAGTGTTCCCTCAGGCGGCAGATTCTCAATCGACTCACGGAGAAGAGCAATAAAGCGACTCACCTCCTCATCGCGCTGGTCCAGTTCACGAATCTCGGTGGCGGTGTCACCTGCCTGCCAGAGGATGGAGAACACCGCTCCCGATATGATCCCGAGGATGGCCATCGCAACAACGATCTCAAAAAGCGAAAAAGCAGCACATCGGTCCCGGCTTGTTCTTTGGCGGTTCCTCATTTCTCCGGCTGATAGATGATGAGTTCCGCTTTTTCGACCTGATCTCCTCCGTCATCGGTGTAAGTCGCCTCTGCAGTCAGTTTGTAGAGATCCCGCAACTCTTTCCCCTCGCCATTATTCACTTCCAAAGGCTCGACGTACGTCCGGTAAGTCACGTTGGTAAGTTCGTCAAAGACCTCCGTCGTCATCGCCTCGATCCCAACTTTGCGCCGCTCGGCAAGGAGACCCTCCAATTGAGTCTGGATAAGACGGTCCCGGGCAAAACCCGATGAAGTCTCGCTGACCCGCTGCATCACCTGCATCAGTCCTGTCGCCGTGATTGCAAAGAGCGCCACCGCGAGGACCACGTCGAGAAGTGCGTAGCCTTTTTGCAATTCGAAAGATGTCAGGTTTCGTTTCATGCACTCATTCAACCCATGAACGCTCCGATTTCACATCTGCCGTGAGCGGATGGAATTCCACCTCAAAAAACGATTTTTCGGCCTCGACCCGAAATCGGATCGGTTCGCACATGCCTGAAGGCTGAAAAATCCACCGCCGGTATTCCCCTCCGCTCAGACTGACCCACTCCGTCTCATTCCAGAACTTGAGGCTTACCTGCAGCGCGGGATCGATGGCATACTCCTCCAGAAAACGCAGCCCTTCCTCGATCCGCGCCCTTGCAGGATCTGGCTCAGTCTCCACCATGGCAATGCCCCGCTCCTTCGACGCTTCTGCAATTTCATCCTGCTGCGCCCGTTCCTCCATCTCCTGCCGGATCATCTGTGCCTCCTCTCTTCCCCCGTAGGGATGAAAGAAACGCGAAGCCCGAAATCCTTCGCTGTCGAAGACGATCTGATAAGGCCGCTGCTCGGCCATCGCCCGGCCACGGACCTTCCGCGCCATGAGGATGAGGGCATTCACCGGCTCCCTGGCGAGGCGCTCACGTTGCACACTATCAATCGCCGGGACAGCAATACCCGTCAGAACCGCGAGTACGGAAATCGCGATGATCACCTCCACGAGCGTGAATCCCGCCGCCGACTTCCGTGAACTACCAGTTCCCGATGTCGTCGTCACTTTCCACGCCGTCTTCACCGAGGGAAAAGATGTCATACTTCTTGGTGCTCTTCTGAGGCGGTATAAGATACTGATAATCCGCACCCCACGGGTCTTTCATTGGCTCCTCGAGATAGGCTCGCCAGCGCTCGGGTTGCGGTTCGCCGGAGGGGCGCTCGACGAGAGCCTGCAATCCCTGCTCCTGCGACGGAGGCTTGAAGTAATTGTTGCGCTCATAACTCTTGAGTGCCAGATCAAGCGCCTTTAGATCGGAGTCGACCCGCTGATACTTCGCATCGTCAATGAACCCGATGATGAGATAAATGCCGGATCCGGAAAGAACCGCGATAATCGTGATAACAATAACCAACTCGACCAGCGTAAAACCGGACGACCTGCGGGAGTGTTTTTTTGAGAGGACTTTCATCTTTCGAAAAGGGAATATATCAGCGGCTCCGAATGCCCGACATCGAGCCGAAGATCGTCGTGATCATACAATAGGCCACAACGCCGACAATAATAGCCACGAAGACAAGCATGACGGTGGGAACGACTGTCGTCAATCGCGCGATACGGACATCGAGATCCTCGTCGTATTTTGCGGCCGCCTTGGAAAAGGACTTTCCCAACTCGCCGGTCTGCTCCCCGATGGCAATACGATCGACCAACTGCTCTGGAAAGGACGCGGTTTTTCCCATGGCTCTGGCAAGGCTCGTGCCTTCCCCGACATCCAACACCACTGCGTCAAGGTGGTTGCGAATGAAGCGGTTCGGCGTTCCCCGGGTGATGAGCTTCAAACTGGTGAGCAGCGGGACGCCGTTGTTGATGAGGTTTGACAAGGTATGACAGAACTGCGCATAAAAACGCCCCATAATGACGGGGCCGAACGCGGGAATACGCATTTTATATCCGTCCCACCACTCGCGACCTGCTGCAGTGGCAATCGTGATCCGGAATCCCACGGCCGAGCCTATGACCACCCCGAGGATGAGCCACCACCAGGCCGCCATGAAATTGGTGAAGCGGATCAACAAATCCGTCAGCACGGGTAGTTCCTGACCGGTCTTCTGCATCATTTTACTGAGCGATGGCATCAGGACAGTGCTGAAAACAAAAAGTAAGACGACACAGGCAAGCATCACCGTAAGCGGATAGATCATCGCCCCGACGGTGCGGCGCTGGAGGTCGAAAAGCTGTTTCAAGTTCACGACAAGACGGCGCAGGATCTCCGGGAGCGAGCCACTTGCCTCCCCTGCCGCGACCAGGCTGCAATAAAGTTCATCAAACGAAGGGGAAGCGATGCCCAGAGCTTTCGAGAACCGCGAGCCTTCCCGAATCTCATCCCGCAGACAACCCGCCACGGAACGGATCGCCTGATTCGCCTGGCGTTCCTGGAGGATCTTCAGGGCCCTCTCCAAATTCATGCCGGCATCGAGAAGGTCGGCGAGCTCTTCAGTGAAAAGGACGAGTTCCTGCCTCTTAAGGCGGGTATTGCGGCTAGATTTCCCGGGTTTCGCCACGCCGTCCTTCGAACCCTTGCCTGTGGCAGCCTCCACCGCCCCGAGATCAACGACAACGGGCGTAAGCGCTCTTGACTCCAACTCGCGATAGGCCTCGGCCTTATTCCGGACCATGACACTCCCGGAAACTTTTTTCCCGGCCTGATCTATGGCGGTGTAGGAGAATGAAGGCATGAAGTCGAGAGGGTAAACACCTCAAACTACGCGGCGTTTCCGATCATTTCACACTGACGGCAACGGTTCCCACCATAGCACGCAATTCTGATGTTTGTCATCTCGCGTTAACCCGAATTTCCGAGCTCTTATCGACGGGCCGGGAATCCCGGCACCGCCCCGAATTCCCCTAAAAGCGGTCGCAAGGTACGATGCATGGCGAATCCTTCACCCGCACCTCAGCGCATCCCGACAGCAACCCCGGCTTCTTCAAATTCTTTGAGAAAACCCTCGATCGAAGCGTCGCGGGGGACACCGAGATGAAGCGCACGGAAGTAATGTTTTTCCGCTTCCTGCGGGTTCGGCTCGTTCTTGGTAGCGAAGAGGACCGCCAGATTAAAATGGGCATCACCATAGTCGGGGTTGATCGAGACCGCGCTGGTAAAGGCGCGCTCAGCACGATCGACCCATCCCTTGCGGGTCGAAATGACGCCGACACAGTTATGGGCTTTTGCATTCTGAGGATCATAGATCAATCCCGTTTCGAGCCTGGAGAGTGCTTCGTCGAGTTTATCCTGAAGAAAATACGCGCGCCCCAGCAGGTAATTGGCGAGACCCGACTTCGATTCAATCGCTAGGGCCTTCTCGAGATAGTGCTCGGCCTCCGAGTAGTTTTTCATCGAAATCTTGAGAACGCCCATATTACACAGGCAGGGCACATTTCGGGGCAGGTAGTGCAAGTATTCGAGAAAACCTGCTTCGGCCTCACTCAAGCGGCCTTCTTTGAAATCGAGCCTGGCCCCCTTGTCAATCTGGGAGAGCTCGACGGTGATGTTCTGATCCTCTATGACGCCCCCGACAACGGGTCCTTCATGAGCCGGACCCGATCCGGCGGCAATGAGTGTCGCGGTCATGACGGCACCGCCGGCCTCTTCGGTAACAGTTTCGTCTACAGAACCCGACGAAGCAGTGTCTACGACTGTGGCAGACGACGCCTCCACAATCTCTTGAAATTGCGGTGCCTTAAAAAGCGCTTTCTCCTCTTCAGAAAGCTGCGACCCGCGAGCCATGTCATCGACCAAACCAAGAAGGACATCCGAGCGCGCTCCGACTTGATCGAGCTGCTTCAGGAGTAATTCCTTTGCCTGTTTCATCTGGGCCTGTCGACGAAGCTGCTTCAGCACAATCGAGCGAAGAAGCTCGTTCTCCTGCCGTTCGACGGGATTCGCACTCACGAGAGCCTGTTTGTCTTCGGCGGTGAGTCCATCCGAGAGCAGTTCCAGCTTATGCTGCAGTTCTTCTATGCTCTGCTGGTGACGCATATTCTCGGAGAGTAACTGGTCACGCTCCAGTTTAATGCGGGTGATCTCGCTCTTGAGAAGAACGATGTCGTCATCTTTCTCTTTGTTCAACTCCGACAAACTGGTTGCCAACTGCTCGGCGCGATCCAACTGCTCGGCGAGGACACGGTTGCGATCCATCAGTTCCTTGAGCGCCTTTCCACCGTTCCCTTCGCCGCGCACCACCTCGACCAGATTATCGCGCTCGCGCTCGAGTTCGGTCATACGTTCACGCATTTGCTTCATTTCCGCAGCCGATTGCTCCATTGCCGCGACGAGTTGCTCGTTCCTGTCAGAAGCGGCCTGTAACTGCTCGGTCGCATCCTGCAGGAGCTTTTTGAGCTGCTCGATTTTCTGCTGGGCCGCTGCTCCACCCGGACCGGCCTGCTCGGCACTTATCCGGCGCATCAACTCCTCCCGGCTCGCGTTCGCCCGGACCAGTTCACTATTAACCTGCTGAAGGAGGGTCTCGCGCTGTTTAACGGCGTTCCGCAACTTCTGATTCTCGTCATTGAGCCAACTGATCAGCGAATCCTTCCTCGAGAGATCATCTTGCAATGCATTGGCAATCACCCCTACAGAGGGAGCGCGGGTCTCGACTCGCGGCATACCCGGTTCGGCCCCTACCCGCGGCAACACCTGACTGGCACCGGCATCCCAACTGGGAAGGGCGAACTCACCCTCGTTGTCACTGATTTCCATTTCCCGCTCTCTGGCACCCTGCGCAGGGAAAACAGGGGGTGCGATCGCGAGCCCCTGCGCGGGCTGCGCAGCCGGAGGAGGATTAACCGGTTGCACTTGTTGAGATGCCGCACCGGACTGAGAGGGCGGTGCCTGCGTGGAACGCATCGCCACTTTTAATTCATCCCGCTTTTCAGCGATCAAATGGCGGCGATCTTTCACAATCTCCGGCTGAAAATCGGGAAACCGCTGAGCCAAATGGTCATATAGAGGGCTCGCTTCCGTCAGCTTATTGAGCGCCTCCAGAAACTTCCCATCCGCTTCGTCCGCCTGTGCAGCCTGCACAAGGAGAAATCCCCGATACCAGATGTCGTTCGGGTCGAGCCCTTCCTGGGCACGGGCCAGCGGGACAAAGGATAAACTCCACAGCAATAGAGACGCGATCAAGCTCGCGCACGGTCTCACTGAAAGGCCGTTCGTAAATCTCATGTAACCGTCTCGTCTCGTAGGTGTTTGGGGCTCACCCCCGCTGAAACAATGCCGCTGAATCGAAATCACGCCAAGCGGAAAAATCTCAAATTGTCGACTGTTTTTTAACTCTTTTCGCTTTTCAGGTAGGCCCAAGGAGAGCGTTCCCACAAAGCGGGGGGAGCTTTCTACCAGAAAACCACTTCCAATGCACTCTTTTTTTATCAAAAATCCACTACGCGCGCGCTGCTTAATTACTCAAACCACCGTGGTGCCGGGTATTGCTTCACGACGACTTCCGGGCGCGCCAAAGATAGTAGGCCCTGAATACCGCCCAGATCAGGGGCGGCAAACCGGCGCTGAGGACCAGGGAAAGAAACGGTCTATGCTCCCCGGTATGCCCGATCCAGGCAAACACGAACCCCATTGGAACGCTGCCGGCACAGAGAGCCGGGAGGAACCGGCGCAGCGGCATTCGGGAAATGCCGGCAAGGCAGGCCACCACCTCGGGGAGAACCGGCATCCAACGCGAAAGCGCGACGAGCCAGCCCCCGAGCTCTCCGCGAAAAAGCCGCTCCCCCCCGAGGATGCCCTCCTCCCCCGCCAACCACCGCCCGGCTCTCCGGCCCAGCTTGACCGAAAGCCCGTAGGCGAGAAGCCCCGAAAGGATGGAAC
>JAGNMT010000575.1 GCA_017991025.1 Verrucomicrobiales bacterium | reverse complement strand
CCTCGTGCAAAGGCACGGTACCGCAAAAATCGGGGTCGCCTTTGGTCCTATCATGATTCTCTGGTTTCTGACCCTTGGCTCGCTCGGTCTTTACCGCTTTCTTGAGCATCCGGAAGTGATCACCGCACTCTCACCCCACTGGGGCATCGGCTACCTTGCGCACCACGGGCAGTACGGTATCGTGATCATGGGAATGGTGCTCCTGGCCGTAACCGGTTGCGAGGCCATGTATGCCGACATCGGCCACTTTGGTCCGAAACCACTGAAAAAATCCTGGTTCCGACTTGTCTACCCGGCACTGATCCTGAACTATCTGGGACAGGGAGCCCTCGTCATCAGTGATCCGGAGGCCACCGCACAGCCGTTCTTTAAACTCGTTCCCGAGGGATTGCTGATCCCCATTATCGTTCTCGCCACTGCCGCGACCATTATCGCGTCCCAGGCCATGATCACGGGCGTCTTTTCCCTCACGCAACAGGCCGTGCAACTGGGCTATATGCCGCGATTGAAAATCATCCACACCAATCCCGACGTTCGGGGACAGATCTACATGCCGCAGGTGAATCATATGCTCATGATTGCCTGTATCGCTCTCGTGATTGGATTTCAGACCTCCAGCAATCTGGCTTCGGCCTACGGACTCTCGGTCTCAATGGAAATGTTCCTGACCAGCATCCTTTTCTTTTTTGTCGCGCGGCGTATTTGGGAATGGCCCCTGTGGAAAGCACTACTGCCCGTGATGATTTTCGCCACCATCGAATTCGGATACGTTGCCGGGAGCATGAGCAAGTTCAAGGAGGGTGCGTGGTTCCCTGTCGTGGTTGCTTCCGGCGTCTGGATCATCATGAAAACCTGGACAGACGGGCGGACTATCCTTTTCCAGGCCATGCAAAAAGGGCGACTTCCGGTAAAGCATCTCGTGGATGACATTAAGAATGATCGGATCATTCGAGTCCCCGGGACCGCTGTATTTATGTCGGCGACCGCCGACGGGGTTCCTCTCGCCCTGCTGCACCATTTGAAGCACAACAAAGCGCTCCACCAGCAGGTCGTTCTGCTAACCGTCAACTTTGAAAACGTCCCCTACGTTCCGCGCGCTGAGCGGAACGAAATCAGCGAGTACTATGACGAATTCTATCGCGTTATCCTCCGCTATGGCTTCGCTGAATCGCCCAACGTCTTTGACGATCTCTTTAACGCCCTCAAGGAAAAGACGAAACTGAGGCGCAACGACATCACCTTTTATCAAAGCCGTGAAGTCCTCCTCACCAACGGGCCCGGGAAAATGGCAGGATGGCGCAAAAAGCTTTTTGTGCTGCTTTCCCGGATCTCCCGCCCGGCCACCGGCTATTTCGATCTGCCGCCCCGCCAGGTCATCGAGCTGGGGATACAATTGGAAGTTTGAGGCAGGACGTTCCTCATATCAGGAGGGTCTATCGGCCTGCAATTCGTTTGAAAGCGTGACGCCCCCGTGCTATGAGCTGCCTGAATCTGTACTGGAAAACCTAAACTCCTTTGTTTCCCTTCTCTGTAGTCGAAATGACACTTCCCATCCTCCTCTTTCTCATCTTTGGCCTCGTCCTCCTTGTCTGGGGTGCCGAGCTGCTGGTTCGCGGTGCCTCGCGGATCGCGACTTCCGCGGGAATCTCACCGCTTGTGGTCGGACTAACGGTAGTCGCTTTCGGAACAAGTTCTCCGGAACTGGCGGTCAGTGTCATGTCCGCGTTCAAAGGCCAGGCCGACCTCGCCCTCGGGAACGTCGTGGGGAGCAATATCTTCAACGTACTGTTCATTCTCGGCATATCCGCGATCATCGTACCGCTGATCGTGGCGCAGCAACTGGTGCGTTTTGACGTGCCGGTGATGATCGGCGTTTCTTTCCTCCTCTTTATTGTCGGCTACGACGGAAGCATCGGACGACTCGACGGTGTCCTCCTGTTCTCTGGAGCCATCGCCTACACCGTGTTTTTGATCCGCCAGAGCCGGAAGGAGACCAGCGCAGAAGTGAAATCCGAGTATGAAGAGGAATTCGGAGCCAGACAGGCGGGAGCGTGGTGGAAGAACCTCGCCTTGGTCGTGGTGGGTCTTGCCGCTCTCATGCTCGGATCCAAATGGCTCGTCGACAGCGCCGTTGCGATCGCCCAGTCCTTCGGCGTCTCCGAACTGGTGATTGGTCTCACCATCGTCGCCGCCGGCACCTCGTTGCCGGAAGTCGCGACGTCCGTCATCGCGGCGATTCGCGGGGAGCGGGACATCGCGGTCGGCAACGTGGTCGGCAGCAACATCTTCAACATCCTCTGTGTTCTCGGTCTCAGTTCCATCGTCGCCCCGGTCGGCATCGAAGTGTCGGACGCAGCCCTGCGTTTCGACATCCCGGTGATGATCGCCGTCGCCGTGGCCTGTCTCCCGATTTTCTTTGTCGGCTACAAGATCAGCCGGGGAAATGGCATTGCCTTTCTCTTTTTCTACCTTGCCTACCTCGTTTATTTAATTTTTGCAGCGACCCGCCACGAGGCGCTCGAGACCTTGCGACCGGCGATGTTGTATTTCATTCTCCCCATCACCGCACTCACGCTCATTATCATCACAGCACGGGAGTTTCGAAGCCAGGCTCTCAGTCGGTGAGAAAAAGATAGGCTTTTTCTCCGTATCCTGCTTTTCTTCTCCCCGTATGACGTCCATCAACGCTGTAAAATCCGCCTCTCCTACGAACACCGGCCGCAACATGGCCCTCATCGCCGCGTTTCTCGGCTGGATGTTCGACGGCTACGAGATGGGGCTTTTTCCCCTCATCGGCAAACCCGCCCTCCAGGATCTGCTTGCCGGGACCACCTCTCCAGAAGCAATCACCGCCTCTCTCGACCGCTGGTTCAGTGTCATTATTGCCACCTTCCTCGTCGGTGCAGCCACCGGTGGCGTCTTCTTCGGGTGGCTTGGAGATCGCATCGGCCGGGTCAAGGCAATGTCGATCAGCATCTTTACCTACGCCATCTTCACCGGCCTGTGCGGATTCGCGACCGAAGCCTGGCACATCGCGATCCTGCGCTTTATCGCCTCGCTCGGCATGGGCGGTGAATGGGCC
>JAGNMT010000574.1 GCA_017991025.1 Verrucomicrobiales bacterium | reverse complement strand
GATCTCATTCCCGCGCAGGAATTGATTATTCAGGGTGTCATGGTTGGTCTCGTCCGGGGAGCGGTGCGCCGTTGGTGAACACGAGGTAGGAAGAGGCGGATTCTCGCAACTTCACCGAAGGGCGGGCCACCCTGTTCCGGGGTGGTTTCTTTCACCAGACTGTCCCGACATTCCATTCCTCGATCAGCTCCACCGGGATATCTTCGAGGAATCGTGAAGGCCTCTGCAGCACTTCGCCGCTAAACGACCCGTACCAGAGCAGCGGGTAGGTGAGGTAAAGTGCGTCCTTGGCCCGTGTCACCGCAACGTAGAAAAGCCGACGCTCTTCCTCGAGGCCGCTCTGGTCTTCGTTGTCCTCGTCGATGACGCGGTTGTTCGGGAACATGCCGTCGGCGAGCCAGACGCAGAAGACAACTTTCCACTCAAGTCCTTTCGCCTGATGCACTGAGCTTAGGCAGACGGACTCTTTGTCGGGATCCTCATTGGTGGCGGCGACGGAGTCCTGTCCGGCGAGCAGGCTGAGCTGACTCAGGAATTCCTGCAGATCATCGAATTTTTCGGCGTATTTCTCCAACTGGAGCAAGTCCTGTTTGCGGCTTTCGAAATTGGTGAACTTGCCGCGCATGTATTCCTCATAGACCCCGCCGAGGATGGAGGGCATCATGATCGCGGGGGCTTTCGGCTTACCCTCGGCGTCGACGAGTTCATCGAGGGTGTAGGCGAGTTGTTCCCAGCCGGTTTTGGCTTTGGCTCCCACCTTGAATTCGAGAAGGTATCGGGAAAAGGAGAGGACTTCTTCGAGGGCCGAGCCTTCACACTTGGTCCAGTCGCGCCAGAGGTTGTCGGCTCCTTTGTCTCCGATACCGGGAAGCATTTTAACGAGCCGTTTGAAGGCAACCTCGTCCCGCCGGTTGCAAACGAACTTCATGAACGCGGCAGCGTCCTTGATATGGGCCTGCTCGAAAAAGCGGAGGCCGCTCGTGATGACGAAAGGGATGCCGCGGTTGGTCAGCTCGAGCTGGATCTCCATCGCATGGAAGTGGGCACGGTAGAGGACCGCGATTTCGTTCAGCTCGACACCTTCATCCCGCAATTCGAGAATGCGCTGCGCGACAAAGGCAGCCTGGGAATTCGGGTCCTGTAACTGGGCGAGGGCGGGGAGGGTCTCGCAGTCCGGTCGCCAGGGAGCGAGATCCTTTCGGAATTGTTTTGTGTTCGGGGCGATCGCGGCATTGGCGAGACTGAGAATCCCCGGGACAGAGCGGTAGTTGGTCTCGATCACATACTTGGGGGAGCCGGGATATTTCTCCGGAAAATCGAGGATGTTGCGGAAGTCGGCACCGCGCCAGGAGTAGATCGACTGGGCGTCGTCCCCGACGACCATGAGGTTCTTTTGCGGGGCGGCGAGGATGTCGATGATCTCGGCCTGTAGCGTGTTCGTGTCCTGATACTCGTCGACGAGGACCCATTCAAACTGCCGCTGATACTGCTCGCGGATGCCCGGGTTTTCAGCAAAGAGCCGGAGTGGTTTTTCGAGGAGGTCATCGAAATCCATCGAGTTGGTGGCTTTCTTTTTCGTTTCGTAGGCTTCTTTCAGCTCCGTGATCGAGTCGGCGAGATGGTTAAAATAGGGGTATCGGCGGTGGAGCAGGTCGGGGATGTTAACACTGGTATTGGTTGCGAGACTGAAGATGTCGGCGAGCACTTCGGGTTTCGGGAAACGGACGGCCTTCGTGTCGATCTCACTCTCGCTGATGACGGCGTTAAGTATCTCTTTCTGGTCTTCGCGATCCATGATGGAGAAACTGCGATCCCAACCGAGTTCGGTCGCGTGGCGGCGCAGGATACGGTTACCGATGGAATGGAAGGTGCCGCCCCAAAGATCGCGGGTATCGTAAGGAACGAGTTCCTCGACACGCTTCAACATTTCCTTCGCCGCTTTGTTGGTGAAGGTGAGCAGGAGGATGTTGCCGGCCTTGATTCCGTTGTCGAGCAGATACGCGACCCGATAGGTCAGGGTGCGGGTCTTGCCACTGCCGGCCCCGGCAATGACCAGACAGGGCCCCGGGGGCGCGGTCACCGCCGCGAACTGCCGCTCATTGAGCTCGGCAGCGTAATCGATTTGCGATTTCGCGTTCTGCGGGACTCGTTTGACAATATAATCACGCGCCATCTTCGCCGGAGTTTAGTCCGCGAACACCGCTTTTGCGCAAATAAAACGCCGAACTCCCGTCCGATTTACATTTTCCTCGCGGCAGCTTCCGCCAACTGACTGCGCTCGCCACGTTCCAGGGTAACGTGCGAACTACAGGACTCGTCGCGGAGACGGTCGCGAGTGTAAACAAGACCATTACTAAGTCTATCCACATAAGGGTTATCGATTTGAGCGGGATCGCCCACAAGCACCAACTTGGACCCCTTAGCCATCCGTGTCACGATGGTTTTTGCCTCAAGGGGAGTTAATTGCTGTGCCTCGTCGAGAATGAAAAACCGGTTCGGGATGGAGCGCCCGCGGATGTAGCAGAGCGCCTCGACCTCGATCAGTCCGGATTCGAGAAAGGGATCATAGCTGCGTTTTCCCCCAGTAGCGGGAAATGGCTCGGTTCCGCCCTTACGTGGGCGGGCCTGCTGCTTCCGTTTTGCATTGCCCTGTTCGGGCGCGAGGATGAATTCAAGGGCATCAAAAATGGGTTTGAGCCAGGGATCGAGCTTTTCCTCAAGTGATCCCGGTAGAAACCCGAGCGTGTCACCCATCGGGATGACGGGGCGACTCACGGTCACTCCGTTATAATCGCCATTAAAAGTCAGATGCAGCGCTGCCGCAACCGCGAGCAGGGTTTTCCCGGTCCCCGCCTGCCCGTAGCACGTGACCAGGGTGACCTCGGGATTGAGCAGCGCATCGAGAAAGCATTGCTGACCGAGATTGAGCGGGCGCAGGGGAGCCCCGCGCTGAATCCGGATCTGGTCGGGGATCTGGAGCTTGTGAAAGACACCATCCGTGCCCATCCGGGCCGGTATAGTGCGTTTTTCCCCCGCTTTGAGGAGAACGTATTCATTCGGACTGATCCGTTTCACATGGGGTGGAA
>JAGNMT010000065.1 GCA_017991025.1 Verrucomicrobiales bacterium | reverse complement strand
CCCTCTGGGACGGCCACCACCGCCACCGCCACCGCTTCTGCGGTCGTAGCCACCGCCGCCGCCACCGCCACCGCCACGGGGACGGCCACCGCCGCCACCGCCGCCACCGCCGCCACCGCCGCCAGATTCACGGCGATCTTCTGCCTCGCGAACGCGCAGATTACGGCCGCCGAGGTCGGCTCCTTCGAGTTGGGCGACTGCCGCCTCACCCATCTCACGACTGGAGAGGGTGACGAAGGCAAATCCACGTTGGCGACCGGTTTCCCGGTCGAGAGGCATGTGTAGGTCGACAATAGGCTCGTACGCGGCGAGAAACTCGCGCAGGTCGGATTCCGTGGTGTCGTAAGACAGATTTCCAATATACAATTTCATCGATTCTTAACCAGTTTTCGGCCCTCAGTTCTCCGGGTAACTCAGTCTCTATCCGGAAAAGACAGCTGAGCTTCGTCAGTATCGAGTTGCCGGAGAGGGATCATAGAAGCCCGGGTAGGTCCGTTTCAAGGGTTCCTCATTTTTAAGAAAAACCAACTTTTTTCCAAGAAAATATTGCGCCAACCAGCGGATTTTACGGAGTGGGTGGTTTCGGCAAAAAGCCGAGGGTTTTAGGCGAGCCCGGGAATCTGGTTCATGCGGTGTGAGATATCGGCAAGTCGCTCGCGATTTCCCCCGGGGACTTCAGTGGCCGTCCCGCCTATCATGCCCTCTTCAAGTTCGGAGTTAAACGCGGCCTTGAGACCCTCATTCTTGTTTTTGCGCTCGTCCCATTCCTCTACATCGAGCTTCATTGCGCTCGGCATTCGTCATCAGGTGCTCGGTGATTTTGCGATCAAAGAGGTGAAGATGTCCGTGGTCTTCAGTCTTGAAGAGCCGGACTATTTCCTCGACGTTGGCTATGCTCTTACCCCGGCGCACACCGGGAAGCAGGGCAATGAGATGGGCTGGTTTTTTCGCCTCGGAATGGAGAACCTCTTTGTAGGTTACGACCACCTGCTCTTTCTTCTTGCCCTCATCGTCCTGGCCTTTTCTTCCGTTCTGGTTCTCCTCCCGAAAGGGAAGCACGCCGGTGCGGGCCGGACCTCCACTTCGGTATTTACGCTCCTTTGCGGGGCGGGCTGGCTGATTGACCGGGTTTTCGCTCTCGGCTGGATACCGTTTTAGCGAGGGGATGTCTCATTTTGTTTCGATCAGAGACTTCACCTCCGCTGCTGCGATCGCTTGATGAAACACGATGTAGGTTCCTCGTGCCATTGTTGCTGCCGCCCCTTTGCCCCGTGCCCGCGTTGGCTGGTCCTCCATCACTGCTTCAATCTCCGAAACATGTCCCACGCAGTTGCCGTACAAATCGACGAGTGCCGACCCGCTCGATCCCGGTGCCCAGTCCAGCGTTGTCTCCAGCCACAGTGGCTTCGGTACTTCAACCCCTTCGGTCTGCTCCTTTTTCCGCAAAAAAGGTCGCTGCACAAATCGGCTCACGATTCCCTCACTGTAATAACCGCGCTTCCCGGACGGATCGCTGAAACACCAAGCCGAGTCCCCCGGTGCCACTTCTGTGGCCAATGGCAGCGGTGTCAGTTTATCGGCCTTCACGCGGAGGATCGCACAGTCCTTGCCCGCATTCACCGCCAGTACTTCCAGCACCGGCATCACCACGTCCTCATCGGTCGCCGCAATAAGATATCCCTCCTTCATCTCATCCGGTGGTGCGATCACATGGGCACAGGTCGCCACCGCCCCGTCCGCGGTGATCGCATAGCCGCCTGCCAGATCCAGATGCCACTTGTCGCACTGGGTGCACTGATAATAGTAGCCGACCCGCACATGAGAGGCCCGTGCCCGCTGCCAGCGCTCCCGTCCGCTCAGTTCCTTCGTCTCGGGGGCGGGCAGTGCCAGCTCGCAACTCGTCCGTTTACTTTGTTCCGCGAGAGTTTCGATCGACAGCAAGGCCTTGACCTCGTAGAGCTCTTTTGCGGCCGCTAACAATCCTGCCTGAGGCCGCGCTCCACGTCCCTCCGGGTAAATGGGAACTCCGGGCGATTGCGCCTGCAGGCAGGTCACAGGTAGGCAAAGGAGGAATAACCATTTCATGATGTCGGGAGATGAGAGGCTACGCTGCAGGCGTTCGTTTCGCAAACTGTCCTCGTGGGGTGGCCGGGCAGGGATACATTACCTACCGGTTACCCGTCGTTTCTCAACCGGGGACCCATGCCCGTTGCTCTCAGATCGCCCGCTTTACGAGGCGATGGATGAAAAAATGCCGGCTTCGACTCCCGCGTCGTCGGCCTGAACTCGTTCCAACTACCTTGACTGCTGCCGTTTATATGGCCAACTTTCAACTTGATGACGAAATTTCACCCCTCCTCTCCGGGCCCGGTTGAACAGGTCGACTTGTCGTCACATCTGTCGATCGCTACTCTCTTTTGTATTCTCTTTATTGGCATCATCGAAATGGCAGCAACTTCCGTCGGCAGGTCCGAAGATGAAACGGACGTCGCTGAGGTCACGATTACGACGGACAGATCCGAACTTCGTTTTGACAAGAAAGAGTTTACTGTTAAAGCAGGCCGGAAAGTGAGATTGACGCTCGTAAACCCGGACGACAGTCTCAATCTGCAGGCGCACAATCTTCTGGTCATCGAGCCCGGCACTCTGGAGGAAGTCGGCACCGCAGCAGATGCTGAGTTATCCGATCCGGCCTTCCTGTCTGATCGCCATGCGATTCCCACTTCGAATTATGTTCTCTATCACACCAAGCTGTTGCAGCCGGGAGAATCGGAGATTATTGAATTTACCGCACCCGAATCCGCAGGAGAATACCCCTTCCTGTGTTCTTACCCCGGTCACTGGAGGGTGATGAATGGTGTTATGATTGTCGATTGATAGTGAGGCGCTTTTTCGGCCCTCTTGACTTTGCTGGCAACTTGTCGGACTTGGAGTGTCTGCGCGCCGGGCGTCAACCTGCAATTCACACCTGCAAAGCTTGCATTTCCCCCCGACTTTTCCTACGGTGCGGTCATGAAGCTCCTTGTCGCTACTCTTCTTCTCACTCTATTCGGTTCCATTACTTTCTTGCAGGCGGAGCCGCCGAAGATAAAACTCGAGCCCATTTACAAGGGACTCACAATTGAAAAGCCTATCTCCGTGCAGATTCCAAACGACGGGACCCATCGTCGTTTTCTCGTGGAGCAGACCGGGAAAATCAAGATTCTTCCTGCTGATGAGGCGGCAACCGAAGCGTCTGTCTTTCTTGACATGGCCGCAGTCATGGGTGTGGAAAAGGATTTTGAGGAGGGGCTCCTAGGTCTGGCGTTTCATCCTGAATACAAAGAGAACGGTCGCTTTTACCTGACATTTTCCCGTCAGGGGCCGAAGCGGCTCGTCCTCGCGGAGTTCACCGTTTCAAAAAATAATCCTCATCTCGGTGATCCGACAAGTGAGCGGATCCTCCTCGAAGTCCAGAAGCCTGACTGGAATCACAACTCCGGGAATCTTTTCTTCGGGCCGAAGGACGGGATGCTGTATCTCAGCGTTGGTGACGGCGGTGTGAAAAACGGTGTCCATCAGCTCTCGCAACGTCTTACGAGCTGGTGCGGCAAGGTGTTGCGGCTCGATGTCGACGGGCGGACCGGGAAACTTCCCTATGGTATCCCGGATGACAATCCGTTCGCTGCAACCCCGAATGCCGCGCCCGAGATCTGGGCCTTCGGGTTCCGCAATCCATGGGGCTCTGCGATCGATCCGGAGACCGGGTTGTTCTATCTTGCCGACGTCGGGCAGGATCTGTATGAAGAGATCAACCTCGTCGAAAAGGGTGGCAACTATGGCTGGAACTTTCGCGAGGCGAGTCACGTCTTCGCCACGCGCGAGGCGATGATGGGTGCACTCGGAATGAAGCCCGATCCGCCCAAGGATGCGGTTTTTATCGACCCGATCCACGAGTACAATCGCGCCGATGGTCTGAGCATCACCGGAGGGTTTGTTTATCACGGCAAGGCCATTCCCGCGCTAAAGGGGCATTTCCTCTACGGGGACTGGCGCTTCGGGAATCTCTGGGCGCTACGCTACGATCCTTCCAGCAAAACAGTGGTGAATCAACTAATCGAAAAACCCGCCGATCCGGCCAATCCCGTCACACAACCGACCGGCTTCTTTCCCGATGAAAATGGCGAAGCCATCGTTCTAGACTGGCGCGGCGCGATGCATCGCCTGGCGGCGGAGTGAAAACGAAAGATCCATGGAATGGATACCGCGACTTGCCGAACGTTCCGATATTCCGACCCTTGAGCGGCTTATCGAGGAATCGTCCCGCCGTCTTCTGTCCGGCATCTATTCAGCCGGGCAGATCGAGAGGGCGCTAGGCCCTATCTTCGGCGTCGATGAGCAAATGATCGCGGACGGCACTTACTTTGTCGTTGGTGACGACGATGAACCTATTGCCTGCGGTGGATGGAGTTTTCGCGAATCGGCCTTCGGCGGGCGTGCTGCGGGGGAAGGGGTGTCTGCCCGGTTGAACCCGATTGTTGATGCTGCCCGTATCCGGGCGTTCTTCGTCCATCCCCGCCACGTGCGAAAGGGGATCGGCACCGCAATTCTGCATTTCTGTGAGGACGCCCTTGTCGCCTGTGGATTTAGGCGCGCGGAAATTGCCGCCACTCTTGCTGGCGAGGAGCTTTACCGGCGTTTTGGTTACGAAACCAACCGATATGAGGAGATACCTCTCTGCGACGACAACCCGCCGCTGCGGATTGCCCGGATGTCGAAACGATTCCCCGGGGAGGACTATTCGTAATCGGCTCCTTCTACTCCCGAATCTCCTTCTGTGTCTTCGCATCGGCGATGACGACCTGCTCGCGATAGTAGGAGGCGTCGCTCCTGAACGTGAGCCGGGCGTTGTGCCGCCGCTCCAAATCCACGAAAAGTTCGCCGTCGTGGGTTCTGAGGCGTTCCATCACATCGGGATGCACGATGACGATGAGTTCCTTGCTCGCGTTTTCGCCGCGACCAAGGATCGAATTGATTCGCCGCTGGAGTTCGACGCTCATGGATTCGGCACTCTTCACCATGCCGCGTCCCTGGCAGTAATGACAGGGTTCGTTGACCGTAATGTTGAGGCTTTCATGGAGACGCTGACGCGTCATTTCCATGAGCCCGAGTTGCGAGATCTGCAGGATCTGGGTCTTGGCCTTATCGTTGCGGAGGCGCTCGCGCATGACCTTGTAGACGGCCATCTGGTCGCGTCGCGACTTCATGTCGATAAAGTCAATGACGATGAGGCCACCGATGTTCCGGAGGCGCACCTGGCGGGCGACTTCCTCGGCGGCTTCGATATTGGTTTGCAGGATCATCTTATCCTGTGTTTTTGCCCGTCCGGTGTTCACATCAATCGCGATGAGGGCTTCCGTTTCGTCAATGACGAGGTAACCGCCGTTGGGAAGCCAGACCTGACGGTAAAAGGCATCGTCGATCTGTTTCTGGATGCCGAGTTTCTCGAAAATGGGGGTTGTTGTCTGGAGGTACTGGATGCGCTTCCGCGAACGACGGGAGATGACGCCAATGAGGTCTTTCATGCGCTCAGACGCCACGGCGTCGTCACAAATCACCTCGTCGATCTCGTCAGTGAGAAAATCGCGGACGGTGCGTTCGATCAGATCAGGTTCCTGAAAAACACAGTAGGGCGCTTTGTGGGCGGCGGCTTTTTCTTCGACGTGCCGCCACTCTTCCAGAAGAATCGCGAGGTCACGGACGAAGTAGCGAACTTTCTGCCCGGCCGAGACGGTGCGGAGGATCACTCCCATCTTTTCCGGGATGGTGAGCTTTTCGCTCATGATCTTCCGAAGGCGGGTGCGCTCTTTGGGATCTTCGATCTTCCGGGAAATCCCGAGTTGATCATTGCGGGGCATGAGGACCATATAGCGGCCCGGAAGAGAAATATTCGTGGTGATGCGCGGCCCTTTGGTTCCGATGGGCCCTTTTGTGACTTGAACGAGCACTTCGGAACCGACCGGGTAAAGAGCGGGGATATCTTTCGATTGGATCGTCTTTTTGCCTTTGCCTTTTCCACCCTTTCCACCGTCTCCGGAGTCGTGCTTGCCGCTGCGCTGGATCTCTTCCAACTCGGCATCAAGTGCTTCCGGGATGGCATCCCAGAAATGAAGAAACGCGTTCTTATCGAGACCGATATCGACGAACATCGCGTTCAGTCCCGGTTCGATGTTGCGAATGATGCCCTTAAAAACGGAGCCAACGATGTTTTCATCGTTGAGGCGCTCGACCGTATACTCCTCTAGCGAACCGTTTTCAATAAGCGCCACGCGGGTCTCGAGCTTTTCACAATTGACGACGATTTTGTTTCCGTCGCCGAGTTTTTTGCCTCCGAAAAATTTACGAATTCTGTTGAACATGATAGGGTTAAATCTGGTAGGAGTTTTTTGGCTCAAGTGAGTCTCTGACGATCTCCACCTTGGAAGGGCGGTCAGCGACCGGGAGTGTCACCTTTTCTTCTTGAGCCATTGGAAAGGTTTGAATTTGGGTGCCGGATTTGAATTTAGATTACCAACTCGACCCCTGCTGTCACTGGATTGCTTGATAGTGGGTTGGGCCAGATTTCCGTTCAGTGGCCGGAAATTGCGTTCGCGCAGAGATTGCGGCACGAAAGCGGCCACGTCCACGGCTGATTCCGCATTTTGATCAGCAAGAGCAAATTTGGCAATATCACTGTCGTCGAAAGCGACGCTCATTACCCGGTCGGTGCGCCCGATTGCTTCGGGGAGGGCGGTGACCCGCACTTCACGCCCCTGATTCATGGAAATGACACTATCAACGATATGTTTGGCGATGGGCGAGGCGGCACCGCCGCCCGAGTTGCCGTTTTCGACAAAGACACAGATGGCCAGTTCCGGTGCGTCATAAGGAGCGAAAGATATGAACCAGGCGTTGGTCGGTTGATTGGGATTGGCGGTCTGCGCCGTGCCGGTTTTTCCTGAGAGCACAGTCAGGTCCGATTTGGCCCGGCCCGCCGTTCCCCCGGCCTCATTAACGACCCGCCACATGCCGCGTTTCACCATCTCCACGTTTGCGGCACTGATTCCCTCCTTAGTCAGATCGTGTTTCAGATTCGGAGCGTCCTCCTTGACGATCTGGCCGTTCTTTTCCGCGACTTTTTTAACGAGACGGGGCTGATAGACTTTGCCGCCGTTGGCAACGGTCGCCGTAACCGAAGCCATCTGCAGTGGAGAAGCCTCGGTCGCGCCCTGACCGATCGCAACGAGGGCTGTGAATGCATCGCTCCAGAGAAGTCCCTGCATTCGCAGCCATTCGGGGTTGGGGATGTTGCCGGGGTTCTCCCCGGTTACTTCGATGCCGGTGGTGTGCCCGAGACCCAGCATGTTAGTCATCGTCTGGATGTTCCGGATACCGGTGTCGTTGGCGTAACGGTAGAAGAAGCCGTTGCAACTTACCTTGATGGCGGTGCTCACGTCAAGGGTGCCGTGACCGGAGGACCAGCATTTCATGAACTTGTTTCCGTACTGGGCACCGCCGCCGCAGGAAAAGTGTTTAGTGCAGGTGTCGGAAAGGCAACCGGCGAGGGCGACTGGAATCTTGCCGGTTGAGCCGGGGGAGTATGGATTGATCGCCCGGCTGAACATGGGGCTGGTTGGATCCTCGGTGTAACGTTTCCAATCGTCGATCCGCACTTCGGGGATAAATACATTGGGGTTGAACGAGGGGACAGAGGCGAGTGCGAGAACGTCGCCGTTTCTGGGATCGATCACCACGGCCGCGCCGCGCCCCACCATGCGCAGACTTTCTTCCGCGATCGTTTGGATGCGGGCATCGATCGTGAGATAGACGTCAGAGCCGGGTTCGGGTTCGGTCCGGCTGATCTCCCCGACAAATTTCCCCTTTTCGTCCTTTTCGATGATCAACTTGCCGGGTTTGCCCTGGAGGTAATGATCCATCGTCTTTTCGACACCCATGACACCGTAGTCGTCGCCTACATAATAGTTGTAATCGCGTTTTTTTTCCTCAGGCACCTGGTCAATGTCGGCCAAATTCATGTATCCGAGTAGGTGACAAGCAAGCGAGTCGTAGAGATAGCGCCGACGTCCGGTCCGGGTCACGGTTACCCCCGGGATGCCGACATTGTTCTCCGCAAAACGGGCGAACTCCTTGAAGCTGAGGTCCCGCCGGTAGGTGAAAGGGACGATTCCCCGGGTCGATCTATAATGAACCCTCATCGAACTGGAACTGTAGTCGGCGAGCAGGCCGAGATCCTGCAGGCCGGGGAAAACGGTCGCTTCTACGATCGCGACAATGTCGGTTTCGGTCTTGGTCTCTCGTTGCCCGTAACGGTCGAAACGTTCCCAGGTGTATGGCTCGGGAAGCTTATTATCGTGGGATTTGAGGTAGGCCGCCGTGATTTCCCGCAAGTCGAGCCGGAGTTCGTAATTGGGGGTGCTGTCGACCAGTGTGATACCATTTCGGTCTTTTATCTCCCCCCGTATTCCGGGGATGCGGACAGATTCGAACTTGCTGCCGGGAACCCTTGCGGCCCAGTAGGCGTGATCGGTGACCTGGATGGCATACAGCCGGTATATGAGCAGGCTGAAGCCTGCCATCAACAGGATGGCAAGGAGATATAACCGGGCCCTAAAGTGCGTCACCATCGTAAGTATGCCGTCGCTTAAGGCCTTCCATGCGGATTCGATACCGCATGCGGTCAGCGACGCGGCTTAACAATAGCAGCAAAAACGGGGAAACGAGAGAAGAAAACAGAGAGGTCATGAGCAATTTCCACCCGAGTTCCATGGAGAGCTCGAGACCGCCCCGGTGAAAACTGATCACGAGATATTCGATCAGGAGGGCGAGCCCCGTGCAAAGCCCGATCATAAAGACGGGAAGCTCCCAGCGACCCCTTCGGAACAGGGGGCGCACTCCCTGGATCAGCGATCCCATAATCCCGAAAATGAAAATGGTAAAACCAAAAGGGAGTTCTGACTGGGTGAATAGTTCCAGAGCCGCGCCATCGGGGTAGATCGGCAGGTGGTAGCGGGCGTCCCAGATGAATCCGGTGATCAGCGCAAGGGCGAGCATCGCCGGGAAAGGCACGGCGACAGACGCCGCGTAGAAGACCGCATACACCAGCATGAGTCTCGATCCATAAGCCCAGTCAAATACCGGGATGAACTCCTGGAGGATGAACGAGAGCAGCAGCAGGAAGATAACAAGGAGGAAAAACTTCATGGCGCGGCTGCAGGAGTCGCAGGAGTCGCAGGAGTCGCAACGGGTTCATCTTTACTCGTTTCGGACGGGAGAATGATAAAGACATCCACAAGTTCGTCAAAATTGACAGATGGCTTGATCGTTGCCTCGGCGTCAATAATGCCGACGGATAAGCTGACCACTTCTCCGAGGAGCAGGTTGGGGGGGAATAGTTGACCGGTTCCGGAACTGAATACTTTCAGCCCCGGACCTGCCGCCGCCTCTTTGGAGAGATAACGCAATTTCAGATTCGGTAGGGTTCGGAGGGCCCCTCTCTGTCCGCTCAGGATTCCCTGTTCCTGGGAATTCTGCAGCTTGGCAGAGACCTGGCACATCTCGTCGGTGAGTAGAAGGATGACGGCCGAATGGGGCCCGATGACCTCGGAGACTTTGCCCACAAATCCCGCCTCTTCCCCCAGAGGAACGATAACCGGGCTGTCCTCGCGGATTCCGTCGGCGCTGCCTTTGTCAATCACGATGGTGTTGTACCAGTGCGAGGGCTTCCGGCTGATGATGCGCGCGGCAACCAGGGACAGCGGCGATTTTTCGCGATATTGCAGAGCCGTGCGGAGCTGATTGTTCTCGGCAAGGATTTCGTCGAGTTGAATTACCTCCAGCTTGAGGCGGTCCCGATCCTGTTCGACTGCGGCTAGTTTTGCCCGCAGCTGGGCGGGGCTCAACGATTCACTGCCTAAAGCATCAACAGTCTTGTCCAGTTCGTTCGACGCCTTCATGAAGGGGCGCATGGCGACCATGGCTCCTCGCTGAATTTTCCCGACCGCGTCGGGCTGGAAAAGGGTAATCCATATGAGCAGGCCCACGAAGCTGATCAAAAAAATGATGTTAAATCGACTCATTTCGAATCCAGTGAGATCTCGTCAGAATAACCCCGCAACGATTAACGTCGGCTCGGCTGCGAGACTTTTTTGAGAAAGTCGAGTTCGTCGAGGAGCTTACCGGTTCCTTCAGCGACCGCACTGAGCGGGTCGTCAGCGACATGGACGGGGAGGCCGGTTTCTTCGGAAATTAATTGATCCAGCCCTTTGAGCAGGGCCCCGCCGCCGGTAAGGACGATACCCCGGTCGACGAGGTCGGCGGAGAGCTCGGGAGGGCAGCGCTCAAGCGTTACCCGGATTGACTCGATGATGATACGGAGCGGGTCCATCAGGGCTTCACGGATCTCTGAAGAGGTCACTTTAATAGTCTTCGGCAGGCCGGCGATGAGATCCCTTCCCTTGACTTCGACGGAGGTTTCCTTCGGCTGCGGGTAGGCGGAGCCCATTCGAATTTTGATCTCCTCGGCAGTGCGCTCTCCGATCATGAGATTATAGGCCCGCTTCATATAGAGAATGATGGCTTCGTCCAGCTCGTCACCGGCGACGCGGACGCTGCGGCTGTAGACGAGACCATAAAGTGAAATGATGGCGACTTCAGTAGTGCCCCCTCCGATGTCCACGATCATGTTGGCGGCTGCCTCCTGCACTGGTAAACCCACCCCGATCGCTGCGGCCATCGGTTCCTCGATCAGATGAACTTCGCGCGCACCAGCGGCGGCGGCCGACTCATTGACGGCTCTCTTTTCCACTTCCGTGATTCCGGATGGGACGGCAATGACGATTCGGGGACGGATCCAGTTGCGTCGATTATGCACTTTGCGGATAAAATGCCGAAGCATTGCCTCGGTCACCTCATAATCGGCAATGACACCGTCGCGCAGAGGGCGGATCGCGACAATGTTTCCCGGGGTGCGGCCCAGCATACGCTTGGCGTCGTCTCCGACGGCGAGGACGAGGTTAGTACCGGCTTTGACGGCGACGACCGAGGGTTCTCTCAGGACGATTCCGTGATCCTTTACGTAGACAAGTGTGTTTGCGGTTCCGAGATCGATTCCGATATCGCTGGAAAAAGCTCCGATTAATTTGCCGATCATGTATTTTGAAACAAGGGTCAACAGTACCCCTCATCCCGTGAAAGAAAAGCGGGTCGGCGGGTAATTGCTCTAAATTCCGTAAATCTAACACGTTGCCCCCCATTTGCCAACAGGCCCGTCATTCAGGAAGAAAAAACGTGCTCCGGGATTTTTTGCGTTCCAAGACCTTATTAGATGCCATTCTGCTGGAAACGAGCATGTTTCAGGGGTGAGTCTTTACG
>JAGNMT010000064.1 GCA_017991025.1 Verrucomicrobiales bacterium | reverse complement strand
GCGCGGCGTCACGACGGTGAAGCCGAATCGCGCTGAGGCTTTTGCCTGTGCCGGGATCGAAGATACCAATCGTGAAGCAGGAGTGCACCCGCTCCGGGATGAACCCCTGCTCGCCGCAGGACGTGCGCTCCTCGAAAAATGGGCCTGTTCTCAGGTTCTCTTGACTCTCGGCGAGCAGGGAATGCTGGTTTTTTCCAACGAGGACCTCCCTGCCCACATCCCGGCGAAAGCGCGGGAGGTCTTTGATGTCTCAGGCGCGGGAGACACGGCCATCGCCGTCTACACCCTCGGCCTTTGTTCCGGTCTCTCCGCTCAGGTCGCCGCCCGCATCTCTAACCTGGCGAGCAGCATCGTTGTGGGCAAACTAGGGACGACCCCGATCGAACGCGAGGAATTACGCGACGCAATCTCGCTGAATTTCCCCGATGGTATTCCCCTTTAATCTTTCTCCTCTCTTAAACGCCATGTCCGCATTCGAACTCATTCAGGAAACTTTCGCAGACCACGCCTCCACTGTGACGCGATTCCAGGAGCAGTGTTCGGAAGTAATTGCGGCGATGGCGGAACGGACGGTTTCCTGTCTTGAGGCGGGCGGAAAGATATGTT
This sequence comes from Verrucomicrobiales bacterium, assembly GCA_017991025.1. Classification (GTDB taxonomy): domain Bacteria; phylum Verrucomicrobiota; class Verrucomicrobiia; order Verrucomicrobiales; family DEV007; genus Arctic95D-9. The sequence goes on along the minus strand of JAGNMT010000064.1, from coordinate 10,805 downwards.
TTTTCGGGAACGGCGGGAGCGCGGCCGACTCCCAGCATCTCGCCACGGAGTTCGTAGTTCGTTTCACCCGGAATCGGAGAGGGCTGGCCTCGATCGCCTTTACGACCGACACGTCTATCCTGACAGCTTGTGCCAATGATTTCGGCTTCGAGGCGGTTTTTGCCCGTCAGGTGGAGGCGATCTGTCGTCCCGGGGACATCGCCGTCGGCATCTCGACTTCGGGAAGCAGCGCCAATGTTGTTCGCGCCCTCGAGTTTGCACGAAGCGAGGGCATCACGACGTTCGCGTTTACCGGAGCGAACGGGGGGCGTTGCGGGGATAATGCGGATTTTCTCCTGGCTGTCCCTTCACCCGTTACCGCGAGGGTGCAGGAGTGTCACCTGATCGCCGGCCACCTTCTCTGCGACCTCGCCGAACTGGCCTTTGCGGAAACGACTTCAACTATTTCCGGGAGCTGAGCGCCTTTTCGACCGGGGCGAGAATGCGCTCGAGTTCGACGAGGGTCGTCTCGGTGGTCTGGATCACCTTGAGCTGGGGCTCGTACTTTTCGCGGTGCTCACGGCAGACGCGGCGAAGCGGTTCGAAGAGCGTGATGAAATCGTGGTAGAATGCGGAAGTGCCTTCCGCGAATGCCTTACGCTGGTTTTGCGCAATGATAGGGCGATGTTTGTCCAGTATTTCGGTGTAGAAGGCACGGGCTTTTTTAAGGGACTGGGAACCGATGACTGCTCCGAAGGCGAGAAGGAGAGAGGCGAGTCCAAAGACGATCGCATTCCACGGGGCCTGCTCCAGCATCGTGAGGATGACACCCCCGAGAGCGGTGAGGATGGCGGAAAAAATGAAACCCCAGATGAGCCGGCTGCGCCGGGCGAAAAGACCGCCAAGTTGATCCCGAAGGTGGAGGGCGCGGAGTGCTTCGGCGGTCGCCTCTTCGACTTTCACCTCGATGCGCCGGTGAGCCATGCTCCAGTCCGGGCTGCCGTCTTCGCCGACGCTGAGTTCGAGGTTGAAATGCTCCTGCATTTCTTCGGAGATCCTTTCCCAGAGGTGGGCGACATCTTCCTTAACCGCGGTGGCCCCGGCCCCGATACTGCGGCGAACCGCTTTCATGGTCGTGGCGAAAATGAGGCCCTCGATCTCCTCCGCGCTCTTGCGCTTCGGGAGGAGGGCCGAAATGACGCGGAACTCTGAATCGAGGAGAGGTTCAGCCTGAAGACCCGCTGCCATGAAGCTCTGATCGAACGCTTCAAAAAGGGGTGCGCACTTCTTCAGCGTTCGCTCCTGCTGGGTGCGGCAGGCGGGTTCGAGTTCGCTGAGCAACTCGGTATCCGCCCGAATGATCTCCGACGCTGCGCCAAGCTTCTCCTTGATCTCGCCGAGCACATAGCAGGCCGCCCGCCAGGCGTGGATCAGTTTGATAAGACGAGGCTCGGAGGATTCGACGATGCCGGAAATGTAGCGCTCGAGGCCCTCGATTTGGCTCTTACGATTGAGGTCTTGATTATCGAGTCCCGAAGTCTTGGCGAGAAAGGCCTTCTTTGCCGAGACTGCGAAGGTGGGGAAATGTTGACCAAAGCGGTGATGGGCCGTCTTCTGCAAATGTTCAAGGATCGCGGCCACCTCCTCGTCTGTCCGGAGATCACATTGCTGCAGGATGAAGACGACCTTCTTCTTCCACTGGTGATGAATACGGTCGAGAAAATCCCAGGTCGAGGCCCCCCAGGGATTGGTCACCGAGAAAACGAAGAGGACAAGGTCTGCCATGGGCAGGAATTGCTCCGTGATTTGCTGGTGCTCCAACTCGATCGAGTTGGTCCCCGGGGTGTCTACAATGTTGAAATCCTTCAGGAATTCGCTGGGGCGGAAAATTTCAACGATATCGTCAGAGAAATCAAATTCGTGCGCCTCCGCCCCATATTTGAAGAAACCAATTCGCGAGGTCGTGGGGATCACGTCGGCATTGCAGAAGTCCTCACCGAAGAGGGCATTGAGGAGTGTTGACTTGCCCGCATTGACCTCACCGACAACCACGAAGAGGAAGGGATCCTCGAGGTTGGCCATGAGATTCTTGAGCAAGGCGAGCCGGGCCGGATTAATGCTGCTGTCACGGCCCATTTCGCTCAGTGATAGAATCGCTTCACTGAGTTTTTCTCGGGTTTGGAAATAGTTCTTCCCGAGCAGGTCTGTTGGTTTTTCAGCCAAAGCAATACAATCTCACGTTTTTCGCATCGTAATGAGGAGGTAGCAGGAAAACGACCACATCACCTCCATATAAAGCCCATCCCGAGAGCAAAATGAAGCGAATTATTTCACTTTGCCAAATTAAATGTCAGGCGGGTTCGAGCAAAGCAACCCGATCCGGCAATAAGAATCCGGTAGTGCTGGACAAACACAGTCTGACGGTATCAGCCCGCGTGGCCCTCCCTGTTCAGGAATCCCCTTCGCTTCACTTATACGTTCCCTTCGCCATGAGGGGAGGAGTAATCAGGGAAGGCTCTTTCCGATAAGTGCGTCGAAACTTTTTGCCCCAGGCACCGTTTTCGTACACCTCGCGATAGGTGATGGTAAGCGCCTCATAGGTTTCATAGTTCCCGCAGTCATCCCGCTCCGTGATGGTAACGTCCTCGCGGCACCACTCAATATGGCCCATCAAGACCGGTTCAGGGTTGCAGATCCCGTGACGGAACGAAAAATTCGGGAATACTTTGCAGAAACTGCGGTCTTTCGGCGGGAAGTGACATTTCCATTCCGGTTTGATATTCTGATACTGCTCTGCGATGGCGGAGGTGCCGAAGCTGACGATCAGGGCGATGAAGAGAAAGGATACGCGTTTCATGTCTGTAGAAATGGTTTCCCATACTCGGAAGAAAAACAGGGTATTTCAAGCGGAAAGTCACCCCGAATGGCGGCAAAATGCGAGAATCGGGTTTTCCGTTCATTTTACAGGTGGCGGAGAGTGAAAAATCCGTTTCCCCGATTGCGATTTCCTCTGCCTCATGCAAGGGGTGAACAATTTCAGCTTCAAGGAAAATGCCGCGAGACACTTCGATCCACAAAATTCTCCTGATCGGCTCGGGCCCCATTGTGATTGGCCAGGGTTGTGAGTTTGACTATTCGGGCGTTCAGGCCTGCAAAGCGTTGCGGGAGGAGGGGTATTTCGTGATCCTCGTCAACTCGAACCCGGCCACGATCATGACGGACCCCGAGTTCGCCGACCGGACTTATATCGAACCTATCACGGCGGCGATGGTCGAAAAAATCATCGAAAAAGAAAAGCCTGATGCGCTTTTGCCTACGCTCGGTGGACAGACCGCCCTGAATACCGCCATGGAACTGGTCCGGTCGGGATTTCTCGAAAAGGCCGGCGTCCGGCTTATCGGCGCGAATGCGGAGGCGATAGAGAAGGGGGAGGACAGGCTCCTGTTCAAAGAGGCGATGACAAGAATCGGTCTCGACATGCCTCATTCCGGCGTCGCCCATACCCTCGATGAAGCCCACTTCGTTGCTGCGGGAATCGGGACTTACCCACTCATCATACGGCCCGCATACACGCTCGGCGGATCCGGTGGCGGCATCGCGTACAATCGGGAGGAGTTTGAGGCGATTGTCACCGGTGGTCTCGATCTCTCGCCGGTGACTGAAGTCCTCGTTGAGGAATCTCTTCTCGGCTGGAAGGAGTTTGAGATGGAGGTGATGCGCGACAAAGCGGATAATTGCGTCATCATCTGCTCGATCGAGAATCTCGACCCCATGGGTGTTCACACCGGAGACTCGATTACGGTGGCTCCAGCTCAGACTTTGACTGACCGTGAGTATCAGATCATGCGCGACGCGTCTTTTGCGGTGATCCGGGAGATCGGGGTGGAGACAGGTGGTTCCAATATTCAATTTTCCATCAATCCTGCGAACGGACGCATGATCGTCATCGAGATGAACCCGAGGGTGAGTCGTTCTTCGGCGCTAGCCTCGAAAGCGACCGGATTCCCCATTGCGAAAATTGCCGCGAAGCTTGCGGTCGGCTACACCCTCGACGAGATCCGCAACGACATCACCCGCGAGACGCCCGCCAGTTTTGAGCCCACAATCGACTACGTCGTTACAAAGCTCCCGCGTTTCACCTTTGAAAAGTTCCCTGGTGCCAGCGAGACTCTCACCACGCAGATGAAGTCGGTGGGTGAGGCCATGGCAATCGGCCGCACGTTTAAAGAAAGCTTGCAGAAAGCCCTGCGCAGCCTGGAGATCAAGCGATTCGGGTTGATCGGCGACGGGGCCGACAAGGAAGTCGATGATGAGACCCTGACTGCGAAGTTGAGCGTGCCGAATGCCGAGCGCATTTTCTTCCTCGGTCAGGCATTTGCGAAGGGATGGGGTATTGAGAAAGTGTTCGGACTGACGAAGATCGACCGGTGGTTCCTGAGGCAGATCGAAGAAATCGTTCAGGAAAATCAATTGATCCCAAGCCAGTCCGGCGAGGCCCTGCTCAGCCGGATTCCCGAAGCGGATCGGACCGACGATAAGAAGACGGAAATTCTTGGTGCCGCGATGCGTCAGTGGAAGCGCATGGGTTTCTCTGATAGACAAATCGCTCATGCCTTCGGTGTGCCCGAGCAATACATCCGCGCCGGCCGCATCAAGTATGGAGTGACGCCCACCTATCGACTCGTCGATACTTGCGCCGCCGAGTTCGAAGCTTTCACGCCCTATTATTATTCCACCTACGGAGTCGAGGACGAGGTGCGCGACAATGACCGCAAGAAAGTCATGATCCTCGGTGGAGGCCCGAACCGCATTGGCCAGGGCATCGAATTCGACTACTGCTGCGTTCATGCCAGCTTCGCTCTGCGTGAGCTGGGTTTCGAGACCATCATGGTCAACTCCAATCCTGAGACTGTCTCGACCGATTACGACACCAGTGACAAACTCTACTTTGAGCCCCTCACGCTCGAAGACGTGCTCAATATCTACGAGCGCGAAAACCGTCACGACCAGGTGCTCGGCGTCATCGTCCAGTTCGGCGGCCAGACCCCGCTGAACCTTGCCAAAGGCCTCGAAGAAAATGGTGTCCGCATCATCGGCACTTCGCCGAAGAACATCGAACTTGCCGAAGATCGCAAGATGTTCGCCAAACTGCTCGACGACCTCGGTTTAATGCAGGCTGAAAGTGGCACAGCGACTTCTTTGGAAGAGGCCCTCGCCATTACTTCACGCATCGGCTACCCCAGTCTGGTGCGCCCCAGCTTCGTGCTCGGCGGACGTGCCATGCAGATCGTCTACAGTGATGCCGAACTCACTCATTATATGCAGAACGCGGTCGACGCGACGCCGGATCGCCCCGTCCTCGTGGACCGTTTCCTTGAAGATGCCACCGAGGTCGATGTGGATTGCATCAGCGACGGCGAGACGACCGTGATCGGGGCGATCATGGAGCACATTGAAGAGGCCGGGATCCATTCGGGCGACAGCGCCTGCGTCATCCCGCCGTTCTCGCTCAGTGCCGCGATGCAGGATCGCATCCGTGAAGCCGCAAAGAAGCTCGCGAAGGCCCTCAATGTTCGCGGTCTCATGAACATGCAGCTCGCCGTCAAGGGAGATGATCTGTATGTGATCGAAGTGAATCCGCGAGCGAGCCGCACCGCGCCCTTTGTCAGTAAAGCTATCGGCGTTCCGCTGCCGAAGCTCGCCGCCAAGATAATGGCCGGTATGACCTTGAAGGAACTCGGTTTCACCGAAGAAGTGCACCCGAAGCACTACAGCGTCAAAGAGGCGGTTTTCCCCTTCAGTAAATTCACCGGGGTGGATATCATTCTTGGCCCGGAAATGAAAAGTACCGGCGAAGTTATGGGCATCGACATGGACTTTGGGCTTGCCTTCGCGAAGAGCCAGATGGCTGCCGGCGGCACGCTTCCGACGAAGGGAAATGTCTTTATCAGTGTCAAAGAGACGGACCGCCCCAATGTTGTCCGTATTGCCAAAGGCTACGCCGATCTTGGCTTCGCGATCTATGCGACGAGCGGAACCGGCGGCGAAATAGAGGTTGCCGGCATCCCGGTGAATATTCTTCCCAAGCTCGCGAGCGGTCAGCGCCCGAATGTCATTGACCTGATGAAGAACAAAGACATGGCTCTCGTCATTAATACCCCCAGTGGTAAGAATCCGAGAGCCGATGAGGTGAAGATCCGCACTGCCGCGATGCAAAATCGCATTCCGATCATGACCACGCTGCGAGGAGCTGAGGCGGCGTTGCGGGCGATCAAGTCGCTGCAGGGAAGTGAGGTGGAGGTTAGGGCTCTGCAGGAGTATCATCCGAAAGGAGTCTGAAAAATAATTTCCGGTAAGGACGAGAAATCACTTGGAATCCCGACACAGGAGCGTAGGATTAAAGTGTTCAAAAGAATACTTATGTTTTATAATCAAAGCGATTCTGACGGTGGTGGATGGCCGGGCATATCCGGCTTTGGTGAGATGATGCCTGCGACAGCACCGGGAATCCGCAGGATCGCTCCCGAGTCGGTGTGTGAGTCCGATTCTGACGACGATGTCGAGGAGGAAGGCCTCATTTTGTCATCCGTTTCCTCGTCCCTTTTCCCCAGCGGTTACGAGCGCGAATTGATTCAGAGCGTCTGGGAGTTCGCTGAAGTCGTTTCTGGCAACGACCCCGAGTTGTGGCGGAAAGATGAGTTTGGCGACTGGATTTACCGTCTCGATTATGGACGGCGAACCTCCGAGTTCGGTTGGGAAATTTTCGATCCCGGCATCGGCCGTCATGCCCAGGGAGTTTATGCGATGCGCCCCATGCAATGGGGTAGCTACCTTCGGCAGTACGAGGCGTTTTCGTGAAAGCAATCAGGAGGTGGGACACTCCTCCCCGGGCTATCGCGCACCTGGTTCTCGACTTTGACTTCTGGCCTGCGATAAGCGCCTATCTTCCCGGCAACGGTGGCGGCATCTTTCTTGTTGGCGGCAGTGGCGGGGGCAGACGACGTCCCGGCGTAATCACTCCCGAGAGCACGAGGGGATCGAGACGGCTCAAGGCACGAACCCTTTCCCGAAGGAGGGAGATCTGCGACTCCCGTTCGGGGGACGTTCCCTGCCTTAGCCACTGCTGTTTCCGGTAGGCCAGCTCGGTGGCTTCGTGGAGGAGTCTTTTGCGGTTAAAGACGACTCCAAATCCCCGCGAAAATCCGCTGAGGCTGCTGCGCTTCCAGAAACTTGCGGCATCGAGCGCCTGTTCCGCGAAGAGAACGCCCCGCTCGACTTCTTCGGACAAATGAATCCGGATCCATCGGTTTTCGTGGCTGAGACAAATAACAACGGTGATGATAAACCAGGTCATCCCGACGGTGATTCCAAGAATCGCATACAGGAGATGCTCGCCGCCGAGGGTGGCGAAGTAATTGTGAAGTGAGTGGCTTGATATCGCGAGGGCCAGTCCGACAAGCGGCCAGAGCAATTTCATGAGAGGATTTGGCGAAAACCTACCGAGGGCGAATCCGACCCCGGTGAGTCCCGTGAAAAGAGCGTGGAGCGTTCCGAAGATGAACGCACGGAGGAAGAAGAGGAAAATGAGACTGGCTGGATCGGGCTGGTCTGAAAAATAGAGAATGTTTTCAATCGCGGAAAATCCGAACCCGACCATGCTGCCATAGATGAGACCGTCGAGAACGGAGTCGATTTCCCGGCGGAAAAGAATGAAGATCAGGAGGACGCCGAGCCCTTTGAAAATCTCCTCCGTCACCGGGGCGATCAAACTGGCTTCGTAAAGCTCTGTCATGAGCGAGATCTCTCCGTCTCCGGCCGGTTCGATGCCAAGACAGACCTGCGCGATGAGGGCAAAGATAATAGCCGGCACGGCCCCCCAGAGGAAGGCGGCAAACATCAGGGGGAAGGGCTCTTTCTCCCAGCGATCAATCCGCCAGACGATGAGTGCATAGATCGCCATTGGAATAATCCCGAGAACCACTGATGCGAAGAAAAGCGCCATGCCGGACGGAGGCTAAAGTCAGGTCGGGGGTAATGCAACGAGGATTGGGCATAGCGGAGGAGTTGCGGGGCGAGCGCTCCGCTTGCCGGTGGAGCGGAGGTTGGCTCCCAACTTCTGGATGAAACGGAAAAAGGCGGCCCCGGAGGACCGCCTTTTGAACCGTAAAACTTCAAACCTGAAACGTGAAACAACCTTTACTGGCACGCTTCGCACTCTCCGCCATTGAGCAGAGCCTCGATGGAACACTGCTCCTTCTCGACTTCTGAGTATTCGCGGGTGTGATCGGTCGCGAAGATCCGCACTTCCTTGTTCACCTTGGTCGTGGCCTTTTCAATATTCGAGGCCTGCAGGGTGCGTAGGTAGTAGGTGGTTTTGAGACCCTTATGCCAGGCGGCGCGATAGAGATGGGAGAGGGTTTTCAGATCCGGCGTAGCGAGGAAGAGGTTCACTGACTGCGACTGGTCGATCCATTTCTGCCGACGGGCGGCTGCTTCGATAAACCACTCGTGTTCAATCGAGAAGGCAGTTGTGTACTTCCTCTTCAGATCGTCAGGGATCTCGTCGATGTCGGCGAGTTCTCCGTCGTAATACTTGAGGCGTTCCGCCATTTCCTCTCCCCAGAGTCCGAGCGCCTTGAGATCGCGAACGAGGTAGGTGTTGAGGACGATAAAGTCGCCGGAAAGATTTCCTTTGACGAAGAGATTCTTGAAGGTCGGCTCAATGCACGGAGTGCTGCCCATAATGTTCGAGATCGTCGCGGTCGGGGCGATTGCGAGCACGTTGCTGTTCCGCATGCCCTGACGCTGAATCTTTTCGCGAAGCGAGTTCCAGTCCATACGTCCTCCACGGGGCACATCGATGGATTCCCCGCGTTCCTCTTCGAGCATGTCGATGGTGTCCGGAGGCAGAATGCCGCGCTGCCACTTTGAGCCTTCGAAGGTGGAATAACTTCCGCGCTCGGCGGCGAGATCACTTGAGGCTTCGTAGGCGAAATAGGCGATCGCTTCCATGAACTCATCATTGAATTCGACGGCCGCCTCACTCGCAAAGGAGGTGTTGCGAAGGAAGAGCGCGTTCTGCAAGCCCATGACACCCAACCCGACAGGACGGTGGCGATTGTTCGCATTTTTTGCCGCTTCGGTCGGGTAGAAGTTGATGTCAATGACGTTGTCCAGAGCACGCACGGCAACACGAACCGTTTCACGGAGCTTCACGAGATCAAGCGAGCCATCCTTGTTGATGTGTGTATCGAGTACGATTGAACCGAGGTTACAAACAGCGGTTTCGTCGGCCGAGGTGTTAAGCGTGATCTCCGTGCAGAGATTCGAGCTGTGAATCACACCGACATGATCCTGGGGACTCCGGACGTTGCAGGGATCTTTGAAGGTGATCCAGGGATGCCCGGTTTCAAAAATCATTTTCAGCATCTGTTTCCAGAGGTCGATCGCGGGAATATCCCGTCCGAAGATTTTCCCGGCCCTGGCGTCTGCTTCATAAGCTACATAACGCTCGGCAAAGGCCCGCCCGTAAAGCTCGTGAAGATCGGGTACTTCATTGGAGCGGAAGAGTGTCCAGTTTTCGCGGGCCTCCATGCGTTGCATGAAAAGGTCGGGAATCCAGTTCGCCGTGTTCATGTCGTGCGCACGGCGGCGCTCGTCACCGGTGTTTTTCCGCAGCTCAAGGAAATCGGTGATGTCGTTGTGCCAGGTCTCAAGGTAGGCGCAGCCCGAACCGCGACGTTTCCCGCCCTGATTCACTGCGACAAGCTGGTCATTGTGGAGCTTGAGGAAAGGGATCACACCCTGGCTCTCGCCATTGGTTCCTTTGATGTAACCCCCTGTGCCGCGAACGGCTGTCCAGGAGCCGCCGAGCCCGCCTGCCCACTTGGAAAGATAGGCATTCTCAGCGATGCCGCGCTGCATGATGGATTCGATGCTGTCGTCGACCTTATAGAGATAGCAGGAGGAGAGCTGGCTATGCAAGGTCCCGGCGTTGAAAAGGGTCGGTGTCGAGGAACAGAATCGGCGGCTCGCGTAGAGCCGGTAAAGATCGATGATCTTCGCTTCAGCGTCCTGCTTTTCTCCGATCATCAGGCCCATCGCGACGCGCATCCAGAAGAGCTGCGGTGTCTCAATTCGTTTGTGGCTCTCGCCCGTCTTATCGATGATGAGATAACGATCATAGAGTGTCTGGATCCCGAGGTAATCAAAATCCAGGTCAGAGGTCGGGTTGATGGCGTCGGCGAGGCGGTCGAGATTGTAGTCGAGGAGACGCGGAGAGAGTCGCTCGATTTCCACTCCGCGAACGAGATTCGCCCGGAACGCCCGACGGTGGAACGCGGCGAGTTGTGAGACCCCGTCACGGGTGATGTTCCAGTCGAGGACTTCCTCGTAAACGTAGGTAAGGAGGATACGGGCGGAGAAACGGGCAAAGTCGCCGTCCCGCTCGATAAGACTCTTCGCGTTTAGGATGACCGTCTTGCGAAGATCGGACTCCGTCATCTCGTTGAAGAAAGCACGGCGGAGCTCATGCTCGATTTCATCCTGGGAAAGACAGAGGTCTAATCCGGTGAGTGCAAACTCGACGCGGCGGCGGAGATCAACTCCGTCCCAGAGCTCACTCGATCCGTCGGCCCGCTTCAGGACGATCATGGACTCCTGAGTGGACTCGTAGTCGCGCACCATCTCGTCGTCTTCGGCCTGACGAAGGTGAGCGCGGTGCGCACGATAAAGAATGTAGGACTCGGCTACTTTGTAATGACCCTGACGCATCAGTTCTTCCTGAACGCGATCCTGAAGGTCTTCGATACGGATGAAATCCTGTC
>JAGNMT010000063.1 GCA_017991025.1 Verrucomicrobiales bacterium | reverse complement strand
CTTCCTGTCTGCCCTGTCTGCCCTGTCTGCCCTGTCTGCCCTGTCTGCCCCCGTTTCCGTTATCCCGATGGTCTTTCCCGGCATTTCTTTCTCGATTTTAGAAAAAAACTCGCCAGGTCGTAGAGAAACCTGGATTTAAAAAGCGGGAGTTCTTATAATTTCGCGTTATAAATCGGGAAATGCGTGTATTTTTTTCAAGCTTCGGAACAGGTCCAGAATGGACCGCCTATCGACAACTTTGATTGCCTTTTCCCGCGTGCTTTAGATCCGGCGGGCCGATGAACGGAAACCGTAAATTATATATTCGTCTTCTCGTTGCCGCCGCCGTGATCATGGTCCTCATGGGAGGGATCTGGTTCGCTCGTGCCCCCATCGTTTCGGCGGTGAAAGAGTGGCGTGCGGCCTCACTCGTTTCCCGTGCCGAGGCGGCGGCAGAAGAGAGGAAAAGTCGTGAAGCGATGCAGCTGGCAATGGCGGCGTGGCAGCTCGGTCCCAAAAAGATCGACACGCTCCGGCACCTCATGATTCATGGACGGGCCGTGGGGTTGCCAGAGTTATCTGCGATCACGCTCGTCGTATTTTTTCACGATAATCATGACGAAGCGGATCGTATTGACATTTTGAAATGGACGCTGGACCGCGGAGATTCTGCTTTTTTCGACCAGTTATATCCGAATCTCGAGGAATCGTTTCGCAATAACCCGGAAGTTCGTTTGCTGAATGCCAGAAAATTGGGGCTTCAGGGGCGCACGCTCGAGGCGATTGAAGAAGCTCACGCCCTTGAGGGAAATGAGAAACTCGCCGCTGAGCTTTCCCTGCTCCTGGCGAACCTTCTCCCGCGGCTTCCGGGGAATCCGGTCGCCGCAAAGCAGGCAGCGGAGCGGCTGCGCATCCTGTTGGACAACGATGACGAAACGATCGCGCTGAGAGCCTGGCGAACCCTGCCTCTTCTCCCGCAACAATTCCGAGATCCGGGGCTGGCGTTTGATCCTGACCTATGGATCTCGGCGCATGCCGGGGCGACGGGAGCGGATAAAGTGTTTGCCCGCCGACTCCTTGTGGGCCGGATGCCTGCCGCAGAGCAGGGGGAGGCGATGGAAAAACTTGCTGCTGATATGCTTGACGATCCCGAGGCTGTCTCGTGGATCGTGCGGTGGTTCCTCGAGACTGGAAACGGGGAGCGACTCCTTGCGCTGCCCGAGAAAGCTTTCCTTGCCGACTCGGCCATTTTTAGTTCCCGACTTCAGGTCCTGCTCGAAATTGAGAAGTTTGCCGAAGCGGAAGCCTGGCTCGGCAGAGCGCCGAAGGATTTTCCGGAGAGTGTGTCGGGAAGCTTGCGGGCGGTTTTTGCGCGTCGGGCGGGTCGTTCCAGCGAGGCGCTCTCCGAGTGGCGGCGGGTTATCGACCGGGCTTCTTCACTCCAGATTTACGGCGACTGCGTCTCGGCACTGAAGATCGCCGAACGATTCGGAGAGGAAAAGGCCGTCGCCGATGTCGTCGCGGTGATCGTCTCGTTGCCTTCGAACCGGCTGCCGTCGAGTGAGCACCTGGAGTTCCTTGAATCTCATTTTGTGACACGCGTTAATGACTGGCTGGGTTTCTGGAGAGGTATAGTTCGCAGTCGACCCGGGGATGGGTTTGCGGCCGAGCAGGTCGCTTTCCTGGAACTGCTGCACCCGGATGAAGTTGACGCGGAAGTCATTCTTGAGCGCACCGGAAAACTCCTCAACCGCTTTCCGGCCGCGCCGCGGTTTCGAGCGACCCATGCTCTCTGGTTACTGAGCGAAAAGCGGGATAGGGAGGCCCTCGACTTGCTCCGTGAGGCCGATATCAACTGGAATGAGGCTGATTCCGCCGCCCGTGCCGTCTATGTGATCGCCCTGCGTCGGACCGGCGCGCTCGATGAAGCTGCCGCGCTGGAGTCCGGGTTGAAATGGGACGGGGTCGGACCGATCCGACGATCGATCCTGATCACTTTTCTCAATTCGCAGAAAGAGCCCCTGAAATCATGAGGCGCTGTCTTGAATCGCAGTCATGGCAGGGGTTTTTCGGAATCTATTCCGGCTTGTTGTGCTGGTTTCTAATGGTGATTTCTTCCACGTGCGGGCAGGAAGTGAAGCGCTCAAATTTGCCGTCAGGGATGTCATTTGGTCGCCGTGTCGTCACGGGGCCGGAGGGCAATCCCGGGGCAACGGTCGTTGGCCCCGGCGGTGGTACCGTCAGTGGGGTAGGCGACCCGAACGTCTCGGGCGCAGCGGCTCAAGTTGATGCCTCGGCATTGATAGTGATTCTCGCGAAGAAGTCGAACGGCGGTGACGAAGTGGCTGCCCGTGCCCTTGCCTCCCGGTTGCTATCCGGAAATAATGCCTCGGCCGATGCCAATTTCGCAAAGGAAGTCGAGGAAGCATCACCGGCCGAGGCTTCCCGGATTCTCGGTCTGACCCTCTTGCGTTCTGGAAATTCTGAACTCCGTTCCGAAGCATTTGCACTGCTGGACAAGGCGGTTGCTGAGGAATCCGTCCTCGCGATGGAAGTAATGGCCCAGATTCTACTGGAGGGGCAATTCGGGCAGGAGCGTTCAGTAGACAAGGCCGTCATGCTTCTGCGAAAGGCGCGTCAACTCCCCGGCGCGACGGAAGCTCATCGGCTCCTCGGGGATCTTGCGATTTCCGGGACGGGACTGCCTAAAGATGCCGCGATCGCACTGGAATATTATCGTCAGGGAGCCGAAGCAGGCTCGCTGGCGAGTCAGTTGGCGCTGCATCGTCTTTTTCGTTCCGGGGATCCCGTTCCCAAGGACCTGGGTGAAGCCGAACGTTATGGCCGGGCAGCGTCGGACCAGGGTAGCCCGGAGGCGGCTCTCGAGATGGCGGTCTTTTATGAACAGTATGTCGATAGCGCGCCGAACTGGCTTCGTGCCGCTGAGTGGCTGCGTGTCGCCACCGAACGTGGAAACGGGGGGGCGGCGAGGCGGTTAGCGGGATATTACCTGACAGGTAAGCCGGGATTTCCCGACGGTGCGGAGGGAATACGCTTTCTCCGGGTTGCGGCCGGGCTTGGCGATGCGGAAGCGTGTTTCACGATTGGCGAGTCGTATAAGGCGGGAAAAAATCTCCCCCAGGATCCCGTCGCGTCTACCGCCTGGGTCCGTATCGCGGCGGATTTCGGGTATGCTGCGGCGGAAAATGCGTACGGCCTTTGTTTAATGACCGGCTATGGCGTCGCCTCGGATCCGGCACAGGCGGCTCAGTGGTTCACCCGTTCGGCTGATAAAGGGATCGTTGAGGCGATGGTGAATCTAGGGACCCTTCACGAGAAGGGAGTGGGGTTGGCCGTCAATCTAAAGGAGGCATCCCGCCTTTACACCCTCGCGGCTGAGGCCGGCTTCAGTCTGGCGCAGGAGAGGCTCGCCCGCCTTCTTTCGGAAACCCAGGATGCGGGGTTGCGTGATCTGCCCCTCGCTGCCTTCTGGGCTTCCTGCGCTGCTGAGTCTGGCCTTGAGGGGGCAAACACGCTGGCGACCCGGCTTCGGGAATCACTTAATGCCTCTCAGAAAGAGGATCTCGACGGGCGACTTGCCCAAAAAATGAAGAAAAATGAGTGACTTTTCTTCATAAAATTGAGATTCTTCTACGCTGCCAATCTATGTACGCTTACCTCACTACTCTTGGATATCTCCGTGAGGTGGTGGTTTTCCTGTTTTCTCTGGCCATCGGCATAGTTGCGATTCTTCTCCTACGGAAATTCTGGAAATGGAATCGGGGTAAAGATGCCGGTGACGGTGTGCGGAAGTTGCAGTCGGAACCCATCCTGCGGGTCGGCGGAATCGCCTTATATTTGGTTTTTTCTTGTTCTTTTCTGTTTTCGACAAATCCCGAAAGCAATGGAAGTGCTTCCCTCCTCGGTCTGCCCTTCTTCATCCTCGGCACCATGATGTTTTTGCTCGGGTTCGCCGACGACCTCTTCGGACTGCCCGCGTCTCTGCGATTGCTGGCGCAGGTGGGAATCGGAGTCGCCGCCTATCTCAGTGATATGCGGATCGATAATCTCACCCACCCTTTTGAGGGAGGCTCGATCGAGATGGGCGGATTTGGATTGATCCTCACCATCGTCTGGTTCGTCGCGATTCCGAATTTAATCAATCTTGTTGACGGGATGGACGGGCTCGCTGGTGGCATCACACTCTTTCTCTGTCTCACCCTTGCGACCCTCGGGGGGGTTGCCGGAAACCCCGAACTGGTCGTTTTTAATATTGCGATCGTCGGCGGGCTTGTCGCCTTTTTGTGTTTCAACCTGCCTCCTGCCAAAATTTACATGGGTGATGGAGGGGCCTATCTGTTGGGCTTTATAATCGCCGGCGCTTCGTTGCTGACTTCCAATAAAGGCTCGATCTTCGGATCACTCCTCGTCGTGGTGATAGCGCTCGGTTTTCCGATTCTGGATACCGTGCTGGCGATGCTGCGCCGGGGACTTTCTGGGCTGCCGATGATGCGCGCCGATTCCCTCCATCTTCATCATCGGCTATTGACACTCGGATTCTCAAAGCGGAATATTCTGTTTGTTCTTTACGGGATTTTTGCGGGGCTTTCTCTTCTGGCTTTGAGCGTTTTTCTTTCTGCCGGCTATACACTCCCGGTGGTCGGAATGGTGGTTGTGATAGGGTTGATTCAAGGGCTGCGATTCCTCGGGCTGCCTCACAACTTCACCGAAGCCAGGAAAGTCGTGAACGATGTGATTGCCGCACGCAAGGATGTGCGCTACGCCTACTCGATGTCCCAGGTTCTGGAGCATGACCTGGAGCGGTTTGCGACCGCGGACGAGTACTGGCGGGCCTTCAGCGAATTCGTGGGCCGGCTCAAGATCGGTCCTGCCGTTCCTGCGGAGACCCCGCCCGGTGAGGCCGGGGAACAGTGCCAGATGGTTATCAAACTCGATGAGAATACTCTGTGGGCGTTCAACTGCCCCCGTCCTGACGGAAGTAATCGCCGGTGGGAACGGATCGCGAGGTGCTTTTATTCGGCCATCATGGGAGGAAGAGAGCGATGGGGAGGGCCCCTTCCGGCATCACTTGGATTCATCGAAGTCGAAGCGGCGGCAGAACTTGATACTCTCAGTGCGCTTCTATCGGCGGAACATGAAGGTGGCGAGAGCGCCCCGTTGCCTGGTGATGGCAGGCCCGTATCCCCCGTCGTAGCGGCCTCCGGAGCACGTGCGGGAGTGACGAATTCCGCCGATCTGCCGGAACCCGGGAACTTCGATGGGCGTTGTGTAGACGTCTAGCAGCCATGCGGGGGCCTCGTTTTTGCTGAAATTCCGTCAGGCGAAATTCCACTGAACTCCTCGCCGTGTTTGTGTTTCGCGCGGAAACGGTTAAAGAATACGTGTCCCATGCGATTCTTTGTCACCAGTTCCCTCTATTATTACGCGGCGGGGCCTTCGACCCTGCTCTGTTCGCTCAGTTGCGGCAAAACTGCGGGGCAGGCCGTGTTTCAGGAATCGCTTACGACGAGCCGGCAGGTCATCCGCACGGATCTCACGGTAGGGCAGGAGAGAACCCGGATCACGAAACTGGAAATGAAGGAGGGCGGGGATCTCGCTGTCCACTACCTCGCTACCGCGCAAACCACGGTCAATACGATCTCTCTGGTCAGAGCTGAAAGACGAAAGTCAGACGAGCTTGGGGCGGCGGTTATTCCCTACCTCTTTCCCAGTCGTTACGCGCCCTCTGACCGTCTCCGGGCGGCGGCGATGGATCTTTTCGGGGGTATACGCGGGACCTTTGACCAGGTCTTCGCGATCGAAGAGTGGCTTTTCCAGCACATCGCCTATGTGATCGGCGCTTCGAGTGAGCAATCATGTGCCCGTGACACCTTTGAACTTCGCACGGGGGTTTGCCGCGATTTTGCCCATCTCGGGATCAGCTTTTGCCGGGCGTTGTGCATCCCGGCCCGCTACGTCACGGTTTACGCCTATCAATTGTATCCGCAGGATTTTCATGCGGTCTTCGAAGTTTATATCAAAGGTAATTGGTATGTCATCGACGGAACGCGAAAAGCTCCGCTCAACGGCATGATTCGCATTGCAACAGGGCGGGACGCGAGTGACTCGGCCGTGGCGACTCTCTTCGGAGGCATTAAGGGGCAGGGGATCTATGTCGAGACGGCGATTTCGGATGATGCGATCGGGGAGTTTTTTCCGATTACTCGGGAGATGTTGAGGGAGAAGGAGGAGATCCTGTATCTCGGATGAGTTGACATACGAAGTCCTTCGTCATCGGGGAAAAAGTGGTGTAAGTGTGGGTTGGCGGTCGTGTATTTCCGCCTCCTTAAACGATGAACCCGGATACTGACGAGGAGCGGCTGGCGGATCGACTTCAAATCGCGATCGCCGGCATTAGCCTTATCGCTATTATTTCTCATCTCGCGTTGCGCTTCGGCTTTCAATATGAGCCGTTCTACGCCAACATTCCCCTGTGGGTGGCCTATCTGTTAGGGGGGATTCCGCTCGTCTGGGGATTGCTGGGAAATCTGTGGCGACGCGAGTTCGGTTCCGATCTTCTCGCCGGGCTTTCTATCGTCACGGCGCTGTTGCTCGATGAGTATCTGGCGGGAACGCTCGTCATCCTGATGCTGTCCGGCGGTGAGGCGCTTGAGGCGTTTGCAGTGAGAGGGGCCTCGTCAGTGCTCAAAGCGCTCGCGAAACGGGTACCCTCGGTCGCCCACCGGAAGTCGGGGACGTCGTTCGAGAATGTTGAATTGAATGCAGTGGCGGTCGGCGACCTCCTTGAGATACTTCCTCACGAGATCTGTCCTGTCGATGGAACGGTTGTGGAAGGACGCGGGGTCATGGACGAATCCTATCTCACCGGGGAGCCTTATATGATCGCAAAAACGCCGGGAACGACCGTGATTTCGGGGGCGCTGAACGGCGAATCCTCACTCACGATAAGAGCCGACAAGCTTTCCGTAGACTCCCGTTACGCTAAAATAATGGAGGTGATGCGGGACTCCGAGGAAAAGCGCCCGAGGATGCGCCGTCTAGCCGACAAGCTGGGAGCGGTCTACACGCCGGTGGCGGTGGTCATCGCCGTCCTGGCTTGGGCCATTAGCGGGGACCCGGTTCGATTTCTTGCCGTCCTTGTCGTGGCGACACCTTGTCCTCTTTTGATCGCGATTCCGGTGGCGATCATTGGTTCGATCTCACTGGCGGCGAAGCGGGCCATCATCGTGCGCGATCCCTCCATTCTCGAGACTATCGATACGTGCAGTTCGGTTATTTTTGACAAGACCGGCACGCTCACCTACGGGCGTCCCGAACTCATCGATCAGTCGTCCGCGCCGGGTGTCGATGCCGCAGAGGTGCTGCGGCTCATTGCCAGTGCCGAGATCTATTCTAAACATCCTCTCGCCGAAGCGATTGTCGAGGCGGGGAAAAAGGCGGGCGGTGATCTTTTCGAGGTGGATGAAATCAGCGAAAAACCCGGCCAGGGCATGACCGCTCGAGTGCACGGACGCGAGGTGAAGATCACGAGTCGTAAGCAACTGATGCTCAATTTACCTGAGGAAGCGGGGATGCTCCCTGCGGTCGCAGGAGGTCTCGAATGTGTCGTCATCGTCGATGGGCATTACGCCGCAACCTTTCGTTTTCGTGACGAGCCAAGGCCGGACGGAAAGGAGTTTATTCGACATCTCGGCGGCAGGCACGGGATTACACATGCGATGATTTTGTCAGGGGACCGTCAATCCGAGGCCGATTATCTCGCCGCCAGGGTGGGGATCACCGATGTCAGGGCAAGCAAGAGCCCTGAGGAGAAACTCGCGATCGTTCGTGAGGAAACCGCGTTGAGGAGAACGATCTACGTCGGAGACGGCATCAACGATGCCCCTTCATTGGTGGCAGCAACGGTGGGCATCGCGTTCGGGCAGAACAGTGACGTCACCGCAAAGGCCGCCGGGGCAGTCATTATGGACAGTTCCCTCCGCAAAGTGGACGAACTCATTCACATCAGCCGCCGGATGCGTCGCATCGCGCTGCAAAGTGCCGTGGGAGGTATGGCCTTGAGTGCCGTCGGTATGCTCTTCGCCGCTTTCGGGTTCCTTCCCCCCGTCGGCGGAGCGATTACGCAGGAGGTGATCGATGTGTTCGCCGTGCTGAATGCCCTGCGTGTAGCGTTGCCTCCGAAGTCTCTGACGGACTACTGATGAAAGCATCACCCCCGAAGGAGTTGATCGTGACGTGGTTTGACCGGGTCTGGAATCAGCTCGATGAAAATGCGGTTCGGGAATTGATGAATGAGGACGGGGAGATTCTTGGTCTCGGAACGACAGTGGTCGATCCGGAAGGGTTTATCAGAATTCTCCGCTTGTATCGGGCCGCGTTTGATCAGATTCATCTCGAAGTGGTCGACCTCGTGGAAGACGATTCATCGGTCGCAGGACACGCCCGATTCTCGGGGATCCATCGCCAATCGACCCGTGAGGTTGATTTCCTGTTCAGCTTTGCGGCGCGATGTGAAGGCAACCGGCTTTCGTGGATTCGCCATGTTGTCGATTTTACGGCGCTTCTCTCCCAGATCGGAACGCTCGATCCGAGGGCAGTGAATATGATCTTTGAAGCCTGAACCCGCTTTTCGTCCTTGCGCGAAGCCGGGATCATTCCATCGTTAGGAACTATGAACGAATCCAAAAAGCCAGCCGTTTTCAGTATCGCTTCGATTCTCTCCCTTGTTGCTGCGATCGGCAGTTTCATGACCGGGGCCTTCTTCGGACTTATTCTCGCGATCGTGGCGATCTTCTTCGGGTTTATCGGTGTGATCATGTCCTTTGCCGATTCACGACGCGGCGGGATCGTCAGTATCCTCGCTGTTACGGGTGGGGTTCTTGGTATCGTCGCTGCGGTGATCAAGGCATTTCTCTGGTTCTTTTAGGAATAAAAGTCGGTTGATTGCGATCGCCCGTTGCGGCAATGGCGGATGAGCTGCTGATAGCTCGAAAGGGTAAGTGGACGTCTGTTCATTTTTGAAAGAGGTTGGCTTCTCAATCGTATTTAAGGTATCCTCACCTTATTCAGCAATGTTCCGATACTCTCTTTCTCTAACTACGGCCCTTGCGGTTCTCTCAGGTTCCGGAGCCATCTCCAACGCGCAGGTTGGCGGCCCGGCGGCAAGCTACAACGATATCGCGAGATTTGTTGCCGGTCAGTCTCTGAGTCCCGGCAGTCCGCTTCGCCAACTCGAGGGGCTCCCTTCGGTGAGGCGTCACACGACGGAGTCTCTCGCCCTTTCGAAGACCTGGCAGGACCGGCGACTCAATGTCATTCGCGACTGGGCCAAGCAGGAGATTCATCCGAGGATTTCGCGACCGAAGATCGTGAAATATCCCTTCTCCGGTCCGGATTTTGTCCATGCGGTAACGCTCTTCCCGGGGGCCGACGAATACATCCTTGTCGGGCTTGAGCCGCTCGGCTCTTTGCCGAACTTTACCTCAATGCCGGATCCGGAATTGAATGCCTATCTTTCGCACCTCAATCACACCCTTCGCAGCATTTCCCAGCGCAGCTTCTTCATCACCACGGAAATGCGGGAAGATTTCGGGAAGCAGGGTGTGGATGGAGTGTATCCGGTGCTGCTATACTTTGCGGCGCTCACTCAGCACGAGGTGATCAACGGCCAGTTTATCAAGTTAAGTTCGAGCGGAGAGGCGGTCGTCGTTGCTCCGGATAAAGCGGACGGTATCTGGTTGCAGATTCGTGCGATTGATCGTCTTCCGGATTTTCCGGCGACACAAAATCTCTATTATTTCAAATGGGATCTTTCGGACTCCGGATTCAAGGCGAGCAGCCCGATGAAGGCTTTTCTCGATCAGCGCCCCGGCGGTATGGGTTATCTGAAGGCGGCTTCCTATCTGATGCATATGCCGACATTCACTAACATCCGGAACTTTCTCGTCGGGGACTGTCAGTATATTCTTCAGGATGAGTCGGGGATTCCCGCCGATTTCCTCGCGACCTACTACAATGCGACCTACTACGGCAAGTACATCGGGCCCATTGACACCTTCGCGGAATATGATTCTCCTTTCCTGCGGCAGGTCTACCAGTCGGGGATCGCAAAACCTTTGCCCTTCGGCACCGGCTACCGCATGCGCGACGAAGATGCGATCCTGATTTTCGGAATCAGGAAGTAAGGGAAAACGCGCCGTTCGCGACCCGCCGTCCGGAGGAGAGGTTATCAGCCCTCCTGTTGTTGCGGGACGACCTGGGCGACGATGAGGTTCTGTTGCGCGATATTTTGATGCAGACTCGCCGGGTTCCACGAATCGACGATCTGGACAGTGACACCGCTTGCGGTATTTTCGAACAGGACAGGGGCCACCGACTGTGGCAGCCGGATGCAGCCCGCCGAGGCGGGGTAGCCGGGAAGATCGCCGATATGCATGCCAACAGCGCTATCACCGAGCCGCTGCCAGTAAGGCAGGTTGCAACCGTAAATGGTCGACGTCTTTCCCGAGGCAACCCGTTCCGTGATTTTAAATTCGCCGCGTGGCGTTTCTTTCCCGGAACGGGCCGTGGAGACGGCGGTGTCGAGAGCAATGACGTTGTTCACGATGAGGTAGGCCCGCTGTTTGGAGATGTCGACGACAATCTTCTTTTTCGCGCCTTTGCTTGCGCTGAGCAGTTCGTAGTTGATGTAGGCATCCTGATGGACGTCCTGCCATCCGGTCCGCTGGGCCTGTGGCTGGATCGGGGCGGGGGTCTGACTAATGGAGTTCTGATAGGCGATCTGCTGAATGCGCATCTCCTTCTTCTTCGCCCGACTTTCGAAAATTCCCGCATCGGCATTGGTAACCGATCCCAGCGTGATCCCCAGGAGGGCGAGAACGGTGATGGCCTCACGGACTCCATGAGCCTGGATTTCGGCGTCTTCAAAGATGAAGCCGAACTCGCCCTTGTTGCCCTCGCAGAAGGCTTCAAATTGTTTTTGATCGGCGAGGAGAAGACCGAGCAACTGGATGCGAGCGGAGTTATCATCTTCGCCGGGCTGCCATCGGATGAGAGGCAGTGTTGCACTGTGGTGACCGATCTCGGAATCACTCAGGGATGAGCCTAGCACTTCGAGAAAGCGCCGGACGAAGTCCTCCGGTTCCGAAGCGTCGGAAAGCGCTTCGAAGGCCGAGGCATCCGGGAAGAGGCTTTGCAGTTGAATCGAGAAAGCGCGGTCTGACCACTCGGGAGAAGTTCCCGGGTCATTTTCGTTTGTCTCGAGAGTGAAGAGCTGGAATAGCTCCGCTTCCTGCGGATTGGAGAGGACGGTCACTCCGTCAAGGGAGACGTCGAAGTAGAGTGAGGATTCGGAGAACATCGAGGCGCAGCGTTCGACCCCGGTAGTACCGGAGAGTTGAAAGTCAGAGCCTTCAGC
>JAGNMT010000573.1 GCA_017991025.1 Verrucomicrobiales bacterium | reverse complement strand
GCGCTGAAGTTCATCGACGCTCACAAGAGTGAGCCCTTCTTCCTCAATCTCTGGCAATACGGCGTGCACGGACCCTGGGGGCACAAGGAGGAATACACCGCCGCCTTTGCGAAAAAGACGGACCCGCTCGGGTTTCAGAAAAATCCCATTATGGCGTCGATGTTGAAAAGCGTGGATGATAGTCTCGGCCGGGTTCTTGATAAGCTCGACGAGCTCGGACTCGCGGAGAACACCCTGTTTATCTTTGCCTCCGATAATGGAGGCAACGTCCACAGCAACACCGCAGAGGATTTCGGGAAATCGAAGATCACCCCGGGGCACCCGAAATATAACTTTGTCGAGGACTGGAAAAAGTGGGCGGGAACAGAGCCGCCGACGAACAACTCACCCTTGCGCGAAGGCAAAGGGCGCATCTACGAAGGCGGCCAGAGGGTGCCGTTGATTATCCGCTGGCCGGGGCGGATAATGGAAGGCTCGACGAGTGATGCGGTCGTCGGAGCGGTTGATCTTTATCCGACCATCCTCGAAGCGGTCGGCGCGAAAAGGCCTTCGGGTCAGGTGCTGGACGGGGTTTCGTTGCTTCCGGTGCTGGAGCAAAAGGGAGCATTGAAGCGCGAGGCCTATTTCACCTGGTTTCCTCATCTCATTCCCGCCGTCTCAGTGCGCGCGGGGGACTGGAAGCTGATCCGTCGCTGGGAGTCGCATCGGGATTACCCCGAACTGCGCGAGCTCTATCAGCTCGAGGATGACCCGGGAGAAACGATCAACCTGGCTGTGAAGATGCCGGAGAAGGTAGCTGAGCTTGATGCACTCATCGACGGATTTATTGCCGCGACGGGCGCGGTCGTGCCGGTTCCGAATCCCGACTATCGTGAACCTGCTGCAGCGGTGATGAAGTCCCCGACGGCAGGGCTCGTGCCGAAACAGTGTGAAGTTTCGCCGGTCGCCGGCGCGATGCGTGTTACCGCAACGGGGAAGCGGCCTTTTCTCGGGACGGCGCAGGCGAAGTTCGAGGGACCGGTAAAGGTGAAATTGCGTCTGCGCTCGAATCAGGGAGGCAAGGGTAGTCTCGCTTGGAAAACGGAGACTCAAGCGGACTTCCCTGAAGAGGGTCAGGTCATCGGCTTTACCCTGTCGGGTGGGGAGTCATGGCAGGATTTTACGCTTGATCTGCCGGTGCAAGGAACGCTCGGGACTTTGCGGATCTTTTTGCCGGCAGTGGACAATCCGGTCGATGTGGAGATGATCGATATTTCAGCAGGCGAAGGGAAGAGCCGGCGCTGGAACTTTGCTGAGTGAACGTGAAAGGTAGCGCTTGCCAGATGTTGAAATTCTGGACATTCTCTCGCTCATCATGAATCCCCGATTACTTCTCCTCTGCGCCATCCTGTGTCTGCCCTTCACGCTGCAGGCAGAACTCCGACTCCCCGGTTTTTTCGGAGATCACATGGTCTTTCAGCGTCAGGCGCCGATTCCGGTGTGGGGTTGGTCGGACCCGGAGACAGCGGTCGTCGTGCAACTGGGATCGGATACTTCCAAAGCGGTGACCATCACGGCGGATAAAACGGGGCGATGGAAGGCTGCTCTCCCTGCTCAGGAAGCAAATGCGGAGGGCCTGATTCTTACAGTGACCTCTGCGGGAAAAACGATCACGGTCAATGACGTCCTCGTCGGCGAGGTATGGCTTTGTTCGGGGCAGTCGAATATGGAGTGGGCCGTTAGCGCGAGTCTCAATGCCCCGGACGAAATCGCGAAGGCCGATTTTCCGGCGATTCGACAAATGAAAATCGAACACCTCACTGCCGCAATGCCGCAGGAGGACGTGAAGACGGTCTGGCAGATTTGTTCTCCCGCGAGTGCCGGCGCTTTCACTGCCGCCGGTTATTTCATGGCGAGGGAACTGCATCGGGAGTTGGGTGTGCCGATCGGCCTATTGAATATTTCCTGGGGAGGGACCCGCATCGAACCGTGGACACCGCTGGAGGGCTTTGCCGGCGTGCCCGCTCTTGCTTCGACTCATGAACAGGTCTCACGCACCCGGCCGGGGAACGAACTCTACCGGGCCGGTTTGCAAGCCCATCTCGACGAGGTTGCCAAGTGGATGGAGGCGGCAAAGGCGGCCCTCGAGAGCCGCACGATGGCTCCTGCCAGCCCCGCTTTCCCTGCCGCGCTGGCCCCGCTGACGGCAAACACTGCGCCGACGACGCTCTTCAATGCGATGATGAACCCTGTCGTTGGCTATGGCATGCGGGGCGCCATCTGGTATCAGGGAGAATCCAATCACAGCGAGGGCATGGCCTACCTGGACAAGAAAAAGGCCCTCGTCGCGGGATGGCGACAACTCTGGGGTATCGGCGATTTTCCCTTTTATTTTGTGCAGATTGCTCCCTACCATTACGGCGAAGAGGATCCTGCGATCCTTGCCCGGTTCTGGGAGGCGCAGACGGCCTGTCTTGAGATCCCCAACACCGGAATGGTCGTGACGAGTGACATCGGCAATGTCACTAACATTCATCCTGCCAATAAACAGGAAGTCGGGCGGCGGCTGAGTCTGCTCGCACTAAAAAACACCTACGGGAAAAAAGAAGTCGTCGCGACGGGGCCGGTCTTTGCCGAACTCAGTGTCAAAGAAAACACCCTGAGAGTGCGCTTTGACGAAGTCGCCGGCGGTTTGAAATCCAGAGAAGGCAAGCCGCTTTCCCATTTTGAACTCATCGGCGAGCAGGCCGAGTTCGTCCCGGCCGAGGCCGTCATCGAAGGGACTGACACCGTTGTTCTTTCCGCCCCGGGAGTCAAAACACCGGCGGCGATGCGCTTTGCCTGGCATAAACTGGCCGAGCCAAATCTGGCCAACGGTTCGGGCCTGCCTTCGTCCGCCTTCCGTGCCGGAAAGGTTCCGGAATATGACTTCCTCGCCTTGAAAGTGCCCGAGGCTGCCGCTTATGAGCTGGTCTATGAAGTTGATCTCAAAACGATGGGACCGGAGATCACGTATGCCGTGAACCGTGCCGCGGAGATTGCCGGCGCCTTTGATCGGGTGGGGTATTTTATCGAGTTGCTCCCCGCCGGTGGAGGGCGGCAGTGGGCCTGGGCC
>JAGNMT010000062.1 GCA_017991025.1 Verrucomicrobiales bacterium | reverse complement strand
GCCTTGGGTGGTTGCCCGGTGACGGGCGGCCTTCCTGCGGGCGGAGCTCCCGGTGCCTTGGGTGGTTGCCCGGTGACAGGTGGCCTTCCTGCGGGCGGAACTCCGGGAGGTCTCGGAGGACCTCCGGTAACAGGCTGTCTCGGAGGAAGGGGAGAGACCGCCGGTCGAACCGGCGAAGCACCGGTGCCGGGATTCCTGACCTGATCGAGTCTGACCGTCGCACCACCGGTAGGAGGAGCCTTGGGAAGAGGTGCGGCGGCGGCGCTCACGGCGACAGGGGCCGTTTTCGGCTGGACGGCGACAGGGGCCGCAGTCTTTGGCGCGGCTTCGATGGAGGCTATCAACTCCTCGATTGGAGTGGAGTCGAGGATCGCGGAGGGCACAAAATAAGCAGGGACCATCGTCCCGAGAAAGATTCTGTCCATAGGGCTCAATTCCACACCTTCCGCACCAACCGGCACTCCATTGAGCTTGGTTCCGTTCGTTGAACCAGTATCGGCGAGGCGATAAACTCCACCGGCCCCGGTGAAAGTCCCGTGTCTCACTGATACTTCAGCCACGAGGATCTGGATACCATTCTCCGGACTGCGGCCAAAAGTGACGACTCCCTCGCCGAGTTCGTGAAGAACCGGCTTTTCGCCCGGAATACATACAATGAGAGAAAATGCAGGTTGCGACATGAGGGTAAGTTTGGGGAAAAAAGTGGCCACTGTCAATTCGATCTATCAACTCAGATGGGGATACTGGAATGCGGAGCTCCCTCTCTATTCTACCGCCTTGAAGTAGATCCATTGCTCGACGTCTCCGGGAAGTTTCATTCGCAAACCCGACTCCACTTTATTCCAGGTCACGATTTCACCGTCGCTGTACTGAATCACACAGGTGGAGGAGTCAGGGCGATCGATGATCTTATAACCTGTCGCTTCACCGACTCCGTTGCGAATCCGGCGAATCTCCGTTGTGGTGAACTCGATCTCCAGCCCCTCGAACTTCGTAAGGAGCATCCTCGAAACGCCCTTTTGAAGACCGGTCACCAGATCTTTGAGAAAGCCTTCACCCTGTGTCGCCCCCGGCTCCTCAGGTGCCGTGATTTTCGAGAGAGTCAACTCCCGATCAAGGGTCCACTTCCCGACGATCCAGTTTCCTCCGCACCCGGTCAGAAAGAAAGACATCGCAAGAGTTAAACTGAGGAGAAGGGCGTGTTTCACAGTCGTGAGATTAACGGTTTCATGCTGGATCGTAAAGTATTCTCTGAGGTTGATCGACGGAGGGTAAGGTTTTATTTTACGATTCCGAGATATCCGTTGATCATGATACTTAATAGGTTCATATTTAGAGGCAAATCCCGCCTTTATTGTGTTTTTCTGCAATTACCAGAATGAACCGTTTTTATTTTTTTACCCGGAATATGGCCGCCAGAAAAACCAGCGCAGCGACACGAAAAGCCGCCCCGGCGAAGAAACTGGCCAATAAGGAGATTCGGGCACCGAAAGAGAGACGAGCTGTCAGCGACGAGCCTTACGCCTTTCATGAAGTCATCGCGATCGTGCTGGCGGGCATTTGTGTGATGTTCGTTCTCGCGCTTGTGTCCTATTCCCCTGCGGATCTCCCGGCCTGGGTTCCCTTTAGCAGCCAGGTATTGCAGAACGAGACGGCCCACAATTTCATCGGTCCGGTCGGGGCGGTTGTGGCGGGCTATGCTTATTTCTTCTTCGGTGCCGCCAGCTTCCTGATTCCCGCAGTGCTGGCATGGTGGTCAGTCCAGGTTCTCACCGGGGCACGCCCGTTCCATGCCCGCAACCTTCTCTCATTCGCCTTTCTGATCTGCTCGGCGGCATGTCTCGTTGAGTTTCAGGTTTGGTTTTTTCAGGATTGGTCCTTGCGATATAATCTGCCCAAGAGCGCCGGAGGCTTTTTCGGTTACGGCGTTGGTAATAAAGTCGCCGAGCACTTCCTAGGTTCGGTCGGCTCGGTGATTGTAACGGCTATTATCTATGTGATCTCCCTGATCGTGATCACGGGTATTCATCCTTTCCAGTTTTTCCGAATGCTGCGCAGGGGGATCGCCAGATTGTACGTCAGCCTGCGGGCGAAAGGGCCGATTCTTGCGGGATTCAAGATATCAATGCCATCCTTCCGGAAAGCCGAAATACCGCCGAAGTCCCGCGCCCGTCTGGATCGACCGGAGCCGAAAAAAGAGCCGAAACCTATTAAAGCATCTCTTCCGGCAGCGGAGACTGCGCCGCTCCAGGGAGACCTCTTCAAGGACATCCCTACCCCCGAACCCCGCATTATCGATTCATCGCAAAGCGCCCGGAAGAAGTTGACCCCGGAAGAAGCGGCGGGCTCCCTTTTCGACCGCGAGAAAAAAGAGAGCGCGGTGCTTTCAGGAGGGCAATTTGAGAACTACAAACTCCCGAGCCTGAGTATCCTGAAATATGCCGACGATTCCGACGCCACGCCGACGAACGAAGCGGAACTGATCAATCAGCAGGCCACCATTGTCAGCACCCTTGCCACTTTCGGCGTCGACGTGGAACCCGGCGACATCACGAGAGGGCCTACGATCACGCGGTACGAGCTGTATCCCACTCCCGGTCTCAGAGTCAATCGGATCACCTCGCTGGAGGCGGACATCGCCCGGGCGACAAAGGCTGAGCGGATCAACATTCTCGCCCCGGTTCCCGGCAAAGACACGGTCGGGATCGAAATCGCAAACAACGAAAAAATCCCCGTGGCCTTGCGGGAGCTCTTCGAAGACGAGGCCTTCCGTGATTCCAAGGCAAAACTGCCTCTCGCCCTCGGCAAAGACGTCTATGGTCGCACCATCGTCGGGGATCTTACCCGCATGCCCCACCTGCTCGTTGCCGGTGCCACCGGGAGCGGAAAGAGTGTTTGTATCAACAGCATCATTGCAAGCCTGCTATATCGCTTCACTCCGGACGAGCTCCGCTTCATCATGGTCGATCCGAAAGTTGTGGAGATGCAGCTATACAACGACCTGCCCCACATGGTCATCCCGGTGGTGACCGACCCGAAAAAGGTGCTCCTCGCCCTACGCTGGGTCATCAACGAGATGGAGAGGCGCTATACGCTATTTGCCAAGGTGGGAACACGGAACTTCGACGGTTTCAACGCCATGAGGACCCGCGAAATTTCCGAGCTTGAAGCGGCTGCAGCCGTCCTGCTTAAAGAGCCGGAGCGGGAACTCGTTCACCACGTGAAACTCAGCGACGACCTTGCGATCGAAGGCGGATTTCCCGATGAGGACGAGATTGAGATTCCCATCCCTCGCAAAAACCGTCCCTCGTCCGGCAGTGACGACCTCCCCGAAAGCCTCCCCTACATCGTCGTTATCATCGACGAGTTGGCCGACCTGATGCAGACTGCGCCGGCAGATGTGGAGACCGGCATCGCGAGGATCGCGCAAAAGGCCCGGGCCGCCGGGATTCACCTCATTGTTGCCACGCAAACGCCACGAGCGGACGTGGTCACCGGAATCATCAAGGCGAACATCCCCTCCCGGATTGCCTTTCAAGTCTCCTCGAAGACCGACAGCCGCATTATCCTGGACGCGAACGGAGCAGAGAATCTCGTGGGAAAAGGCGACATGCTTTATTTGCCCCCCGGCAGCGCCCAGCTTATCCGCGCTCAAGGTGCGCTCATCACCGACGAGGAAGCGCAGGATCTCGTCGACGCCTGCGCCGCACAGGGAGCACCCCGGTACGAGCCCGATGCGCAGGAGGCGATCGAATCCGGCGAGTTCGGAGAGGGCGGCGATGAGATTTCGGATGCCGACGAAGAGATTCTGGAAAAGTGCCTTGAAGTCATTTACGCCGAGAAGAAGGCATCCACATCCCTGTTGCAAAGACGTCTCCGGCTCGGCTACACGAGGGCCGCCAGAATGATTGATATTCTCGAAAGCCGAGGAATCGTCGGAGCTGGCGAGGGAGCAAAACCCCGGGAAATTCTGGTCGATCTTTCCGACGATTTCGATTAAGATCGTGCCCCCGGCAGAGATTTTTGAAAAATCTAACGTGTTTCCGCGTCTATCTGTCTCGGGCAATAGATGTAAACTACGTTAGTCGTATAAACTGGCGGACACTGGCGACATGCCGACGATTGGACAGAAACTGGGAGAAACGCGGCGTGGGAAGGGCATCACGGTAGAGGATGTCGCTCACGAGACCCGTATGCATCCCAACATG
Organism: Verrucomicrobiales bacterium; assembly: GCA_017991025.1. Classification (GTDB taxonomy): domain Bacteria; phylum Verrucomicrobiota; class Verrucomicrobiia; order Verrucomicrobiales; family DEV007; genus Arctic95D-9. Next base: position 7,232 of record JAGNMT010000062.1, on the reverse strand, counting down.
ATTCTCAGTATCGAGGAGGACGATTTCTCGCAGTTCCCCAGCGTTGCCTACGCAAGGAGTTTTATACGGAAATATAGCGAGCATCTTGGAGTCGACCTGTCCTCCGCAATGGAAGAGCTCAACAGCAGCACGACCGGCCGCCTCGGTGACAACGAGTTAATGGGTGAAATGAAGAAGACGATCAACAAGGATCGTCGCTTCCGTCTCGAACGTCAGCCCAAGAGTTCCCGCCGCCGCCCTGAAAAACCCGGCGGGGCACCTCTTTTCCTGAATTTCATCCTGATAACCCTGATCATCGCCCTCGGTGTTTTCTACTTCCTCGGATACAGAGCGAGTAGTGTGGAAGAGGCGAGGGAAGAGATTGCAAAGGGCATCAATAAAGCAAACCCTTTCGGCGGGGCCGCCGTTTCCGATCTCCAAGCGAAGCCAGTGGTTGATCCTGCTGTCCCAGTGAGGACGGAGGATGCCCCCCCGACGGAAAAATCACAGGAGCCTGCGGCTCTGGTCAAAGGGACGAGTCAGACGCCTCCTCCTGCTCCGGTGTATCCCATCATCAAGCCGGCGGTGAACATCCAGTTTGAAGATACCCTAACGGAGACACCTTCGGCGATAGAAATTCCCGACGCGATTCTCGAAAATCCGCTGCGTCCTCGAAGCACCCCCCGCATGGTCTTTGCCGACGAACCAGTTAAGCCTCTGAGTTCGGGGGACCTTCCCGCGATCAAGAAGACCGGTGTAGAGCCCCAGGCGGTTCTTCGCCCTCAGGGAACGGATCCGGCCGCAACAAGAAAGGAGGGTGCGGCGGTAAAACCTGCCCCGCCCGCCACTCAACAAGATACCGGGGGCAACACACCGCCTCCCCAAACGCCCGTTCGTGCTGTGCCGGTCGCAGCTTTCGAATAGCGCCTCGAGCTCCCTTCCGGCGGATCGGAGTCCCCCGGATCATCTTTGTGACAGAGGGAAAATCACCTGCTCAAAAACACCCACGGTATTTCACTCAATTCCTTTGTCTCAGCACCCTGTCGCTCACGGACCCATAGACTCACGGGCTGGCGGTTGAAGTTCCGTTCGTTCACGCCAAAAAGATTTACGGTGCTGTCTTCAACAAGAAAGGCGGGTTCGGTGGCATTCCATCCGCTGTTCGAGTAGAGAAAGATCCCGTTTGCTTCAGTGACTCCGCCAGCGGTGGTTTCGATGAGAGTGCCGGTTCTTTCCGTCTTCATTCCGAGAATCCACAGATTGCCTCCGACGTTGCGACACTTGGTGCCCTCTCTTTCGCTGTTAAGCTGTCGACACCAGGCGCTCTGGCTGGGGCCGACGCGGCCCAGATGACCGCAAAAGTCATCGAGGAAGATATCTCCCTTCCCGTATCCCTCAACATTAAATCCGATCACAGAACTTACGACAAGGGTCCTCGCGCTTTCGTGCCGGATCAGGATCTCTTCACCACCGCTCTGGTTGCTGCTCCTCTCGACGACCACGACGGGCGAGTCGGGCAGATTCTGCGGGTGCTTTCCGTCAACGAGTTTCCAGACCGGTTTCCCCTCGGCGAGAAAGCGGCCTTCCAATCCGATGATACGCTGAACCGGCCCGCGGACCTCGACGGTGGAGGCAAACTTAAAATTCGCCCCTCCGGGCAGGTAAATGGTTTTTGCTCCCGAGTCGATGGCTCGTTGCAGGGCGGGACTCGCATCTGCCGTGCCGGTCATGTCAGCTCCGAAATCCGCGAGATTTACCCAGTCCTTAGCCGGGTCGCCCCACGTGACCACCGGCGTTTCCTTGACCGGAAGATGGACAATCTCCCCCGCAGTCGCAAAAGTCCTGTCCTTAATCTCACGAAAGAGCGACGTGACATTGCGGTGCGAGGTATCCTCCCTCACGACTCCGGGAGGCCCCACGTCTCCCTTGTCGCGGCCCTTGTCATCATGATTGATTGCCTGCCGATAGCCGAGGATCGCGACATTCCGAAGATACATTTGACGCTGATTGTGAATCGCCGGGGTGTCTCCGTCGGGATTGACGGCATGGAGGTGAGCTTCAAGCAGAGTCACGCTTCCCCATGAATCCTTCTCATTGTATATCGATGGCACCCGGTTCTCGCTGATGAGGTCACGAACGAAGATCATCTGGTGGTAATTCCACCACCCCACCCTCCGCTGGTTCCGGAGAGTGACATGCTCAAAAGTGTTCGAGTTGACGGGCCACTTGGTGTTGATGCCGATCTCAAAACCCTCGATCGTGAGATATTGCCCTAACAAAGGCCCAATTTCATCGCAGTATCCGAGATCGAGCCCGATTTTCCCCGATCCATCTGCTGCCCGGATCGTGAGGTGACGAAGGCAGCCCTGATTGCTCGCGTTGAACTGCAAACCGATGGCACCGCCATTCCTTGCTCCGATCTCGATGGTTAAGTCACGCACTGCGTTTCGAAATCGCTGCGCCGGAGCGCTTCCCGTCCAGATCAGAGCTTTTGGCTTGCCACCATCAGAAAAGCCGCCAGTTGCCTCAGGCAGCTTTAAGGTCGTAAGACCCTCCCCGGCTCCCTGCAAAATGGTCCTCTTTTGAGCTACTCCGCCACTATCCCCCGCAGGCCAGCTCAACGTATCCCGGATGACAAAAACGCCGGGGGGTAGGTATACGATGCGATTGCCATTGGGAAACGCATCCAGCGCTGCCTGAATCGCCTTCGTGTCGTCCGAGTCATCGTTCGGCGTCGCCCCGAACTCTCGTACATCGATGATTCCTCCGTCTGCAGGAAAAGTGATGGGGACATCGGCCCCGAAGGCGGGGAGAGGGAGGAGAAGAGAAAAGAGGAAGAAGCTGTTTAGCGGGTAGCGGTTTTGCATTTTAGCTTTTTACTCCGTATTCTTCGCCATCGCGTCAGTTTCACTGATCTTAAAACGGGTCGAAACCACGGAGTGTTTCTCCGGTCCGGGAGCATACTTCACATAGGTCGTCGCGACAATGGTTCCATCGGGCAGCAACTCGACGCCGGGATAACCGCAATCGCTGACCCGTTCGGCGTGACTGTGGAAGAGCTTGATCCGGTAATCGCCGGGCTTTCCCTTTTTGAGGTCATCGTAAGTCCCGACCCAGGCGACAAAATGGCCACGCGCGGGGCTCTCCGGAGCCATGTCACGAAAAGCGAAGATCCAGCGCCCGTCCTCAAGGTGAACTCCAATATGCCTGTCTCCGCTTAAGCCCCAGGGGGTTTCGAGGGGCGTGCTCCAGCTTTCGCCTTCATCTCCGGAAAACATCATGAGACTGCGGCCTTTGTGCGTGTTCTCACGCATCAGGCAGCAGAGCTCCTGCCCGTCCGGAGCCCGGAAAACAAAGGGTTCACAGGGGTTCCTGCCTTCCACTGACGCGACGACCTTCGGCTCGGACCAGGTGAAACCTCCGTCGGCAGTGATCGTCTGAAGCACTTCGAGTGGCGCCTTGTCGGCCCCGTCAGGACCTTTGTGGTAGAGACCAAGATAACGTCCGTCCTGGAGTCTCACGACACTGCTGAAAGTCATAACGCAGGGAAAGCCGAGCGGAGGCATTTCTTTCCAGGTCGTTCCGTCGTCTTCGCTCATGATGGAGGGCATTCCCGGTCCGCTTCGTTTTCCGAGTGCAGCGGACCAGACCCAGAGCCGCGCCTTCCCGCCCGAATCAACCATTCTATAAATGCTGGGGCAGTTTTGATGCGTCGCATAGGCAGGAGGGAGCGTCTTATCAAGACGGATCCACGTCAGACCACCGTCGCTACTCTTCGCCATCGGTCCGGCCGCACCGCCATGATTGATGCACCAGACGGCAAAAATGGTCTTTTTGTCAGGCATCAGCAGTGTTGTCGGGTGTCCCTGATAGGTTTCGGGAGTGCCCTCAGCGATCATGACGTGACGCTCAGTCTGACCGGAAAGATCAACGAGCGGGAGATCCGGTCCGTCCCCGGCGATGACAAAGGTCGATGCGGCGATGAACAGGAGGAAGGGGAGCCATTTCATTGAAGGCAGTATACGGGGGACGGGAAGATCGGCCAGTACGGGTTTACGACGTGAGAGAGTTAGGTCAAGCGCTTGACCCTCTTCAATCCCCGGGATTTCGACTGCCGATTTTTCCCGGCAATCGACCATGCTCCTCTTTGACCGGACCGTTTCTATCGAGCATGTTAACAGTATGGTTCTCTCACGCTTTGTTGGAATTCTTATCTTATTTACTCTCCCCGGTTTTGGCGGGAAGCTCTCCGCTCAATTGTCGTCCGACGCAATCTCGGCCGCACAAAAGTATTCCGCCTCGCACAGTGGTATTGGAATGATCGTACACGAGCAGGGGGCGACCCGCTTTGAAAAGTATTATAACGGACACAGCCAGAATGAGTCGCTCCACATCTACTCGGGGACCAAATCTTTTTTCGGGGCGCTTGCGGTGATTGCCGAGGACGAGGGTATTTTAAAACTCGACGAACTCGTCGCCGAGACTCTGCCGGAGTGGCGGGACGATCCCCGCAAGCGGACCATTACGATCCGGGATCTGCTGAATTTCACCTCGGGCCTGGAGACGGGATTCGAGCAAATCTATGGCCGGTCCTCTGCTGACAAATTGACCCTCTCGGTGGGTCTGCAGGCGACGCGGGAGCGGGGAGCCTCATTTGTTTACGGACCGAGTCATTTACAGGTCTTCTGCGAGGTCCTGAGACGCAAGCTCGCAAAACGCGGAACGACCTATGAAAAGTATCTCGACCGCAAACTGGTCAACCCGCTTGGCATCACGATCACCAAGTGGCGGGGAGACAGTGTTGGCAATGTGATTCCTTCCGCTGGCATGTACATGACGGGACGCGACTGGCTTTCTTTCGGTGAACTGGTCATTCAGGGCGGTTCCTGGCAGGGCAAACAATTGGTAAAGACCGAGGATCTGGGTCGCTGTTTTTCCGGCACGAAAATCAATCCCGCCTTCGGCCTCTGCTTCTGGATCAATTCCGACCGGCTCGATCCGCAGGCCCGTGAGGTTGATGTCGAAATGCTCATCGAGCGGGATCCGATGCCGGAGGACTGGAGTCATTCCTGCCTGAGCAAGGCGGCTCCGACAGATCTCATCTGCTCGCTCGGGTCAAACTTTCAACGTCTCTACATGGTGCCTTCCATGAAGCTGGTCGTAGTCCATCAGGGGAAAAAGGGAAATGATTTCCGCGACACCGAATTCCTCGAGATTCTCTTTAAGGACGCACAGACCACATCAAGTTCGGAACCCGCAGAGCACAAAGTGAAGCCTGTTATTCCGAAGCTTTTTGAGGGGTTCCGGAAGCGCCCGTAGGGGGCACTGCGGCAGCGGGAGGGGTCACCGTGACGGGCGTGACTGCCGGAGCGGGGGCAATTGGTTCCCCCGGCGGCAGGGCGGGGATGTCGTTACTGACAAAGCGCATCAGATTGGATTCCCCTTTCCTCCATTTGTAACCCGTCCCGAAAGGCAGGGGCCCCGCTCCTTTTCCGTAAGCGGCAGCAAGGTCGCTCTGATAGTTATTGGGAAAGAGACTGATCGGTCCCGTGTAAACTCCGTAGAGATGACTCTGCCACTTGTCAGCACTAAAATTACGGAAGGGAATCCCCGAATCGTCCTCTACGATCTGATAGCTGTAGTCGAGGAGATGCTGCCTGACCTTCGAGAACCAGCTATCGTGCATCAGAAAGGAAGCTGCCTTCAAGTAGGAGTTCCCTTTTGGTTGTTTCGCGATCCAGGCTCCGAAGCCGGATTTATCAAAGCCTCCGTCGGAGAGGTCAGATGAGAAGTAAAAAAGCGTTTTCGACTGCGCGACGCGACGGGGGGAAAATTCGATACGCACCACGTCGGCCCCTTTATGGTTGCGGGCCTGACTAAGGAGCGTCCCGTCTTTCTGCAATTTCAAAAACTCGAAATCTTTGATGTATTGACCCGATTGGGTCAGGAAAATCATCATGAGCGGTGTAGCTCCCTGGAAAGTGGCAAACTTGAGATCCTCTTTCATGTCGATAGTCCGGAAAAAGCTGAGGTTGATGATCTCCCCGAGGGCATTTCTCACTTCACCGAGCGCCTGACCGGCGTTACCTTCGTTCAAGGCGCTGATGTCGGGAGCCTGACCAACAGGCTCCAGCCCGCACATGATATAAGTTCCGGCAGCGGGGAACATGTAAAAGGCATGCAGGATATCGGGGCCGCTGAACATATAGCGGACAACCCCGCCGGCCGGCTGTACCGGAGAAACTTCAGTCCCCGCCCAGGTCGACATCGGAAAAAGCACCCTCTGCTGATGAGCGGCAAAGTCCTTTCCGAATTCGGCGACGTGAGATTTCCACGCAGCGGTTAAGGTAAGGGGGTTATCCTGTCTATGCGGCAATTCCACTCCGGCGAGAAAAGCAGTGGCATCGTTGACGTCCGCGAGTGAGGCGGCTGGTTCCTGAGCCATTGAAATCAGGGAGAGGGACGGGAAAAGCAGCGTGACGGCGAGGATGGCGTTCTTCATATCGGCGGTTCTATACTCCATTTTAGTTTCAAGGTAAATCATCAAGGTTACTCCCCTGCGTTTCATTTTGGACTCGTCGCTTGATCTGCAGGCTTGTTTCCGCTAGTTAGATGACGAAAGGAGATTTCTATTATGCTTGGCTTTCGCTACATCAAATTTGATCCCACCCAACACGTTATTGTTTTCAAAAGCGGGAGGGCCACAAAAGAAGGTCCCGGGCTGGCCTTCTGGTATTTTGCCCCATCGACCTCCCTCGTTTCGATCCCGCTAGGAAGCACGGAAGCTCATTTCATTTTTCAGGAATCGACGGCCGATTTTCAGGAAGTGACCATCCAGGGCCAGGTCACCTATCGCATTTCAGACCCGAAGAAAGCGGCGGCCCTCCTCAACCATACGCTGGACAATCGCGGAGAACGCTACGTCTCGAAGGATCCTGAAAAACTCCAACAACGCGTCGTCAACGCCATCAACGTCCTTGCGAAATCCCGCATTCAGAAATTGTCGTTACGAGCGGCCATGACGGGCGGCGACAGCCTCGTCGGGGAAATGGAATCGGAACTCACCGCCAGACAGGATATCCAGTCGCTCGGACTGGAGATTCTAGGGCTCTCCATCCTTGCAATCAAACCCACGCCGGACACGGCTAGAGCGCTTGATGCGGAGACTCGTGAACAGCTCTTGAAAGAGGCCGACGACGCCGTCTTCACGAGGCGTAACGCCTCGGTTGAGCACGAACGCTCGATCAAAGAAA
>JAGNMT010000572.1 GCA_017991025.1 Verrucomicrobiales bacterium | reverse complement strand
GTGATCGTGAAGATTGGCCATCGCCGGGACGTTCACAAGTGACGACCCTTATTCACTCGGTCACCCAGCCACTCCCGAAACTTCTCCAGCGCCCGGCCCCGGTGGCTCATGCTGTTTTTGATCGTCACGGATAGCTCTCCGAAGGAGCGATCATGCCCCTCGGGAATGAAGAGTGGGTCGTAACCAAATCCGCCTTCGCCGGTCATGGCGTCAGCGATACGACCCTCGACGGTGCCGTCGAATTGGGCAATGACTTCCCCTGCTTTGGCAATCGTGACAACGCATCGGAACCGGGCGGTGCGGGGTGAGTCGGAGTGATCCGCTTTGGCGAGTTCAACAAGGAGTTTCTCACGGTTGGTCGCGTCGGTGGCGTTGTCGCCCGAAAAGCGTGACGAAAAGATGCCCGGTGCTCCGCCGAGGGCATCGACTTCGAGCCCGGAATCGTCGGCAAGGATGAAGGCCTCCGGCATGGCCCGGCTCGCGGCGAGGGCTTTGATGGCCGAGTTCTCGGCAAAGGTCGAGCCGTTTTCTTCGGGAGGTGTCATTCCCGGTAACGAGGTCAGATCCGTGATCTCCTCGAAGTGGTTTCCGAGGATAGCCCGCATTTCCCCGGTCTTGTGGGCGTTGTGAGTCGCGATGAGAAGCGTGTTGGCCATGGTTCAGCTCAGTCCTATGATTTGCCCTGACGCATCCACGTCAATGTGCTCGGCGGCAGGTCGTCGGGGGAGTCCAGGCATGGTCATGATGTCGCCGGTGATGGCCACAACGAAGCCCGCGCCCGCAGAGACTCTCACCTCACGCACCGGGAGGCTGAATCCGCTGACCGCGCCACGCCTATCCGGGTCGGCGCTAAAACTGTAGGGCGTTTTGGCAATACACACCGGGAACTGGCCGACCGGCGTTTCCTGAAGGGCGGCTAGCTGCGCTTCGACGGCCGGGGTGAGCTCAATATCGTCGGCGCGGTAGATTTCTCTCGCGACCGTCCGCAATTTTTCAGTGAGGGGGAGATCGAGTGTGTAGAGAGGCTGGAAACGATTCACGTCGTTCTCTGTTATGGTCCGGAGCACCACTTCGGCGAGATCCCGGGCACCGTTGCCGCCGTCCGCCCAGTGGGTCGCGAGGACGCAGGGCACCCCGATATCGCGGCAAAGCGAAAAGAGAAGATCCCGCTCCGCCGGCGTGTCCGAGGTGAAGGCATTGATCGCGACGACTGCGGGAACGCCGAACTTGGCGATATTTTCGAGGTGTCGCCGCAAGTTTTCGAATCCGCGTTCTACCGCCGCGAGGTCTTCCGTCTGCAACTGCGCGATGGAGAGCCCTCCATGATACTTCAGCGCGCGAACCGTCGCGACGACGACCGCGGCACTGGGCTTCAGGTTCGCCTCGCGGCACTTGATATTAAAAAACTTCTCCGCCCCGAGATCCGCGCCGAAACCGGCCTCGGTGACCACGAAGTCCGCCAATTGCAGCGCCGTTTTCGTGGCGATGATCGAGTTGCACCCATGGGCGATATTGGCAAAGGGACCGCCATGAACCAGTGCCGGGGTGTGCTCCAGGGTCTGGACTAGATTCGGATTGAGGGCATCCTTGAGCAGCACCGTCATCGAGCCGTGGGCGAGGAGATCGGAGGCGAGCACATTCGTTCCCACCCGGTTTTTTCCGATCACGATTCTGCCGAGGCGGGTCTTGAGATCCTCGAGATTTTTGGCGAGGCAAAAGATGGCCATCACCTCTGATGCCACCGTGATGTCGAATCCCGTCTCTCGCGGGGGCTTTTTGTCATTGCCGAGGCTCGTGAGGATATTTCGCAGCGAGCGGTCGTTCAGATCGAGCGCACGCCGCCAGGTGATCCGGCCCGGGTCGAGGTGCAGCTTGTTGCCCCAGTGGAGATGATTCTCGATCATTGCCGAGAGCAGATTGTTTGCCGCGCTGATCGCGTGGAAATCTCCCGTGAAATGCAGATTAATATCATCCATCGGCACGACCTGGGAATAGCCCCCGCCGGTCGCCCCTCCTTTGAGTCCGAACGATGGACCTAGGCTCGGTTCGCGTAGGCAGATCATCGCCTTTTTCCCGAGTCGACTGAGCCCATCGCCGAGGCCTACGGTGGTCGTGGTTTTGCCTTCGCCCGGAGGGCTCGGCGAGATCGCGGTGACGAGGATGAGTTTTCCCTGAGGTCCCCGGAGCCGATCCTGCATCGCGTCGAGGTCCAGTTTCCCCTTCCATTTTCCGTACGGAATCACCTGATCGGGCGCGAGGCCGAGCTTCCCGGAGGCGAGGTCTTGGATGGGGATGAGTTTTGCCCGTCGGGCGATTTCGATGTCTTTCACAGCGCAGACGATTTAGCCGCCGGTCCCTGTTTTGTCTTCTAAAACCTTCCGTCTTCCCATCAATTTTTCCGAACCGGGGAGAGGCAACTTTCGGGAGGAGAATTATGCCGACTGTGATAACGTGCGGAAATGTCGAGAAACGCCACCGAACTACTCGCTCCCGCCGGCAACTGGGAGTGCGCACGAGCCGCCGTCGCGAACGGTGCCGATGCGATCTACTTCGGCATGCCCCGTTTCAACGCACGGATCCGGGCGGATAATTTCACCCCCGGGGACCTCCCTGCATTGATGACGTTTCTCCACGAGCACGGAGTGCGCGGTTTTGTCGCGTTCAACACCCTCATTTTTCCATCGGAGCTCGAAGACGCGGCGGAGCAGTTGCGTCTGCTGAGTGCGGCAGGCGTCGACGCCATCATCGTGCAGGATCTAGGGCTCGCGGCGATGGCCCGGGCTATCGTGCCCGATTTGCATCTCCATGCCTCCACCCAGATGACGATCACCTCTCCCGAGGCCCTCGCCTTTGCTCACGAGCTGCTCACCCTCGACCGCGCCGTCATCGCGAGGGAAAATTCGATGCGCGAGATCCGGCTTTTCCATGCCAATGAACCGGGTGCCGTCGAGTTGGAGACATTCGTTCATGGTGCTCTATGCGTCGCCTACTCCGGTCAGTGCCTCACGAGCGAATCTCTCGGCCAGCGCAGTGCGAATCGCGGGGAGTGCGCCCAGGCCTGCCGCATGCCCTACGAACTTGTCGTCGACGGCGAGACCCGCGAG
>JAGNMT010000571.1 GCA_017991025.1 Verrucomicrobiales bacterium | reverse complement strand
ATCTCTTCAATCAACTCGGGTGGCGCTGTGGTCACCACGATGCCCGGCAGGGGATCAAAGCTTATGATCCCTGCGAAGGCTTCGTGCACCGGTCCCCGGGTAAGCACCTGGGCTCCGGGCTCTTCGGTAACAGGCTCCTGGGCGAAGCCGGTCGGCATGGCAAGGCCCGCAATAGCGAGGATTACCGCCGCGAGCGGGGCTGCAGAGGCGTGACGGGTTCGAAAACGCTCGATTCGATGTTTGATGGGATTCAGGAAGTTCATAGTGGATTACTGGCTTGTGAGATACTGACGGCGATGAATCATCTCTTTGCGATGGGGTCTAACCCCACCCGAAATCCCGGGCGGCGACGATCGGACTGCGGAATTCTGTCAGTGATGATCACGCGCGCGGCTCATCGAAAAAACGCATTTTGAAGGAGGGTCGCGCCTCCTCCCTCTCGCTCAGTGATTTACGGGAATGATCGAACGAAGGTTGACGTAATGCCTCTTCGAGAAGACGCTCCAACACTCATGAGTTGGATATCCGCCCACAAATTTGAAGACATCCGTTACGAAACCTCGGAGGATGGACAGATCGCGAAGATCACGATCAACCGGCCCGAGGTTAGGAACGCTTTTCGTCCCCAGACGGTGAAGGAGATGCTGGTCGCGTTTGAACTGGCTCACGAAGACCCGACGGTCGGGGTCGTAGTTCTCACGGGGGAAGGCGATCTCGCCTTTTGCTCGGGAGGCGATCAGAAAGTGCGCGGCCATGCCGGCTACGTCGGTGATGACGGGATTCCCCGTCTGAACATTCTCGATGTGCAGAAAAAGATCCGCTCTCTGCCGAAGCCTGTCGTTGCGATGGTGGCGGGTTATGCGATCGGGGGCGGGCACGTCCTCCACGTCGTCTGTGATCTCACCATCGCGGCGGACAATGCGAAGTTCGGTCAGACCGGTCCGAAGGTGGGCTCCTTTGACGGCGGGCTCGGATCGAGTTATCTCGCCCGTATCGTCGGACAGAAAAAGGCCCGCGAGATCTGGTTTCTCTGCCGTCAGTATGATGCGCAGCAGGCGCTTGAGATGGGACTGGTGAATACCGTGGTGCCGCTCGCGGAACTCGAAGCCGAAACCGTGAAGTGGTGCCGCGAGATGCTCGATCATTCGCCGCTCGCGCTGCGTTGTCTCAAGACCGCTCTCAATGCTGACTGCGACGGGCAGATGGGGCTGCTCGATCTTGCGGGAAACGCGACCTTGCTTTATTACATGTCGGAGGAAGCGAAGGAGGGTAAAAATGCGTATGTCGAAAAGCGTAAGCCCGACTTTTCGAAGTTTCCGAGAGTTCCGTGAAAGGAAAGTTTCAGGTTTGAAGTTTCAGGTTTGAAGTTTCAGGTTTGAAGTTTCAGGTTTGAAGTTTCAGGTTTTAAGTTGGAGAGGAGAGTATGAAAGCATGGATACTGGCAGCTCGGCCGAAGACACTCCCGGCGGCGGTGGTGCCGGTGTGGGTGGGGTCCATGCCGGTCTTGATCGATGACGACCCCTCTACGGGTTCGTGGCTGCTCTTCTGGTGCACGCTGGCGAGCTGTCTGTGCATTCAGATCGCGACGAATCTGTTTAATGACGCGATCGATTTTCGTAAAGGGGCGGATACGGCGAAGCGCCTCGGCCCGCGGCGGGTTACTGCGTCGGGGATGCTCTCGCCCGGGGTGGTGATGCTCGGGGCGCTGGGCTTTTGTCTGGCCGCCTCATTGATTGCCATACCACTGCTGTGGGAACGCGGGTGGCCGCTGCTGGTGATAGGGGCAGTCTCGTTGTTTTTTACTTATGGTTACACCGGGGGACCGTTCCCTCTTGCCTACAAGGGAATGGGGGAATTGTTTGTCATCGTGTTCTTCGGATTAGTGGCGGTGTTAGGATCTTATTTTGTGCAGACAGGCGAATGGGGCGGGATTGAAATGGGGACCCTCGGGCTGCAATGCGGACTCTATTCCGCCGTGTTAATCGCGATCAACAATTTGCGGGATATCGACGAGGACAGTAAATCCGGGAAGAAGACTCTTGCGGTGCGTTACGGTAAAGCGTTCGCCCGTTCGGAGATTGTCGTGTTTTGTTTTCTTCCGGTGCTTCTCTGGATCATTCTCCTGCCGGAAAACCTGGTCGGCCTTATCGATGGTTTTCTCCCCGCCCTGATCGGTGTGGTCATTTCGTTTGCGGTGTGCCGGACTGAACCGGGCTCCCGATACAATGGCTTTCTCGCTCTCGGTGCCTTGCAGTTGATTCTCTTTGCTGTCGCCGCCACGCTCTATGCTTCACTGCCATGAGCCCGATTTACATCTGGCGTTACACGTTGCGTTCGGCGAAAGGACTGAACGGAGTATGTACGAGGACCGAGCACGAGGGTGCTTTGATTCGGATCGGAGACGGGTTCGGCTGCATTCATCCCTGGCAAGAACTGGGCGACGCCTCTCTGGACGATCAACTGCGGGCACTGGCGGAAGGGGAACGGGCTTTCACCCCCCTGGTTATTGGCGCGTTGGAATGTGCGAGGATTGACGGATTGTCAAGGCGTTCAGGGAAATCGCTGTTTGCCGGACCGATTCCGGAAAGCCACTGGTTGGTAAGGGAGGGAGACGATCCAGGATTTGCGCGATCCGATGGATTTTCCCTGGCCAAGATCAAGGGAACTCAGGACCTTACCCGACTCGCCGAGCTAATTGATGTCTGGGCGGCGGAGGGTCTGCGAATCCGGCTCGATTTCAACGAGTGTTTGAAGAGTGGGGCATTTCTCGATTTTTGGAGATCGCTCGGGGAGGCGCGGCGGCGAGCTATCGACGTGGTCGAGGATCCCGAGTCCTGGACCGAGTGGGGCTGGATGGAACTGCGCGACGCCGGCGTGCCGCTCGCGGTGGATCGGGACCACACAAGTCGACTGCGGCTCGGCGACGTGTTGGTCTACAAGCCGGCCCATTACGGATACTCTTGCAACCGGGAGACGCGTTTCTATGTCACCAGCTACATGGATCACGCGGTCGGACAAATCTGGGCGGCGGCCTTCGCCGCGAACGCCTCGCGGAGTGGCGAAAATCCGTATCTGCTCCCGTGCGGATTGCTCACCCATCGATGCTT
>JAGNMT010000570.1 GCA_017991025.1 Verrucomicrobiales bacterium | reverse complement strand
CAGCGAGACTCTGGGGCCCCTGCATGACAAAATCGTAGATTGGAGCCACTCCCGCCAGGGCAGGTGACGGCCCGCTAAACGCCTTGAAATACTGACGAATGAACCGGTCACTCGTCGCCTGAGCTTTGAATACTTTGATGACACGGTGCTTCCCCCCTTCGTGCGAAGCGACGAAAGTCCACCCGAAGGGATCCTCCCCGAGAAGACCTTCGTACTGATATCCGGGAATTTCGGGAAACCGCATCTGCTCAGTCTATTACGGATGTCTCAAGAATTTCTTAACCTATTCACCACTTTAAAAGGGTTGCCGGACTATAGATTTGCCCTCACGATCCTCTCCCACTCGGCGTCTATCTGTTCCTTCCGGATCGGCGGTTGTCCGGCCAACTGATACCAATAGCCCGCGTTTCCAAAATCCCCTTCAATCGCGTGAAGAAGCCCGTGAATCCAGGATCCCATTTTCGTAGGGATGTCCTGAGCGATATGGTGAGCTTCCTCCCAGCGGGAAGCCCTCGTGAACCAGAGTGCTTTAAGTTCAGGAGAAAGAGAGTTTGGCGGGGAGTTGTCATTTCGAACAGATTCGAGGAACGATTCCATTGTCGTCATACCGAAATCTTAGATGACTTAACTAAAAGCAGCAAGAGTGGTTTTTGCCTAGCAAAATCGGTGTGAAATGGCTCAGCACATTGCCTTACACTCTTCCTTAGCGTCTATGCCGGCCAGAAAAAGAGAATTGCCAGCCCTGCGATCAAAGAGATGCCGTAGACAAGTGCAATCCGTTTGAAAAGGGTTTTGCCTCCCAACACAGCGACGATCCCGCCTTTAAAAGTAAGATTGGCAAGGGCTGCGATGAGAATGACCCGCCATCCAGTTAGGAGATCAAGAGAATCGGTATTCATCAGTCCCGCCGTCGAGAGAGTAATCGCGTCCATGTCCGTGAGTCCCGAGAGGACGGCGACACCATAAAGTCCGACGGAACCGAGATGATCTTTCGCCGCAGCGACGGCGAGGAGAATAATCACATAGAGCAAGCCAAAAACGACGGCTGATCGCATCCCGGCCGGGTTTGCCGGCGGATCGAGATGCACGACCTCGGCGGCGCGCTGACGGTAGAGCAGGTAGGTGAGCAGCGAGAAAACGACCAGAAAGGTGAGGATGGGAGGGCCCGTGACGAGTAGATCCTTTCCATTAACCACCGCCATCTCGACGAGGACCCGGAAAATCGCGACCGCCGAAGCGAGCGTCACGATAATGGCTGCGGCTGTCGCGCGTGTTGCATCCTCGCGGGCGAGGCGGGAGGCGGCAGCTGAGGTGGCGGTGCTGGAAACGAGACCTCCAAGGAGACCACTCAACAGTGTCCCGACCCGGCTGCTCGCGATACGGTAGGTGAGATAGCCGCCGAGCCCGATTCCGACGATGAGCACAACCATGAGCCATGCCTTGAAGGGATTCACCACATCGTAGGGACCGAAAGTGCGATTCGGAAGCACCGGGAGAATGACCAGCGTGAGGAGCACGAACTGCATGACCGCTCTCACATCCTCCGGCCCCATCCCCCGGACAAACTGATGCAAAGGATTCTTATAATAGAGCAGGAGCGCCGTCACCCCGGCAAAAAGAACCGCAGGTGATCGATCGTTGTCGAAGTCCGAGAGATAAACGCCGATCCCGAAGACGAGCAATGCGGCGATTTCCGTCGTGGCTCCGCTCCCGTGGTCGGCATTCTTCCGGGAGTCAATGACATTGCCGACACTAAGAACCGCCGTGAGAAAAAGGATTCCGGCAAAAACGACCCAGCCTCCGTGCTGAAGACCGAGCAACCCCATGAGATAGCCGACGAGAGCAATAAGCGCAAAGGTCCGGATCCCGGCAGGGCCTTCCTTGGCACTCTCCCGTTGAAGGCCGATGAGGAGTCCAATCGCCAGAGCCAGGCCGGGACGGAGGTAAGTTTCAGGGTTCACTGGAGTTCAGAAGGGGAGAAGCTTCAGTGCAGAATAGCAAAACTCCCGTGAAAAAGCCAGTCTTGCTGAGGACGCACCCGGAAGGATCTCTCCTATGGTCTCTTCCGTTTGAACATCCGCTGAAAAAGACCTCCGCCCTCGGGCTGCCGTTGTTGTGCCGCAGGTGCCGGCTGGGCAGGGATGATCTCTCCGAGCACAGGGTCTCCCTCACCTCCCTGGAAAATCGATTGGATTGGTTCGCGGTAGCTGTATTCATCTATTTCCCCCGCCGTCTCCTCTTCGAGCAGAGTGGCCCGGGCACGAACGGCGTTGTAATGCTCCTCCGTTAAGTACTGCTCGAGAAAGGCACCGACAACGGGTGCAGTTTGTTTACCTCCGCTCACCACTTCGCCGGGATCCCCTTCGTAAATAACGGCAAAGGAGTAGACGGGATTCTTGGATGGAAAATAGCCGGCAAACCAGGAAAGGTTCTGCTTTTGTGCGGGTTTCCACTGGCCGGTACCGGTCTTCCCGGAGACGGTGATCTTGTGATAGGCTGCCTTCCCGGTTCCGTTGTCCGCATTGACCACATCATAGAGCCCCCTCTGGACGGCCCGGAGGGAATAGGAATCGACGTTCAGGTTGTTAGCGACCTCCACCGGGAAGGTTCTCTCCAGTTCATGATTAAGATCCTGAATCTGGAGCACAAGCCGCGGCTTCAGGACCTGCTTTCCGTTCCCGATCGCAGCCATCATCCTCGCGACCTGCAAAGGAGTCACCTCAACCGTGCCCTGCCCGATGCTCATGACCGCCTCTTCACCATCGGACATCATGTAACCATGTTTGTCGAGCCACCAGCGGTTGCTGGGTATGAATCCTTCTGCTTCGTTCAGGGGAATGCCGGTCTTCTGCCCCAAGCCAAGACGGGTCGCCATGTAACTCATCGCGTCTGCTCCTGCATTACTCGCCACTTCGTAAAACCAGGTGTTACAGGAGCGGGTGAGAGCCCCCACCACGTTCATGGAGCCCTCGCCGTTTTTGTTCCAGTTTCGCATCACCAGATTGCCAACACTCCATGCGTTCGGACAGGGGTAAAGATCATTCGGGGAAATGTAACCGCTCTCAAGGAAACCAAGTGCCACTGCCGCCTTGAAAGTTGAGGCGGGAGGAT